>DATKDD010000076.1:0-11121 GCA_035512875.1 Gemmatimonadaceae bacterium
GTGCACGAACCCCAGATCGTGCGCGTACTCCAGCGCGTCGGCCACCTCGAGAACGATCCTGATCGATTCATCGATCGACAGCTGCCTGTCGCGCTTCATGCGACCGCCTAGCGACTCGCCTTCCACGTACGGCATCACGTAATACAGTGTGCCGTCCGATTCCCCGGAGTCGGAGAGGGTCAGAATTCCGGGATGGTCCAGCTGGGCAGTGATCCGGATCTCCCTCAGAAATCGCTGCGCTCCAACCGACCCGGCCAGATCCGGCTCCAGGACCTTGACCGCGACCGGAGTGTCGTCCTGCGGATCGCGCGCAAGGTACACGGTCGCCATTCCGCCCCGCCCGATCTCCTTCACGACGACGTACCGCTCGCCGAGCGCTTGTTGAAGATCCTGGAGGGGAGAGGTCACGGCAGTTCGTCGACTAGTTTGCGGCCCGCCAGCCGAGCCTTTGGGCAGTTTCAGGCGGGAAAGTGCTGCTGCAGCACATCACGGTAAACCTGGGCACGCCTGTCCCACGTATGCCGTTCCAGAATGTAACGCTGCGCCACCTCCCGGTCCCAGCGGCGCTCCGCCGCATCGATGACCAGGCGCGCCATCTCATCCATGTCTCCGTTCTCGACCACGTAACCCAGCCCCGACTCACGCACCACGTCGTCGTTCGGAAAACCCGACTCGCTGACGGTGGGGAGCCCGGCACGGAGATAATGATAGATCTTGGTGCTTTCGTTGTTATGCATGAAGGTACCGGCCGACACAACCACCCCAACCGTGGCGAAGTGCATATGGTCCCATGACGACCTATACGGCACGGCACCCAAATGAGTGACGAAGCGCCGGTCCAGCTGTGAACGGTCCCCCGGGCCAAACACGTACACGCGACCGCGCGGGGCGAGCCGGGCCCCGAGCGCGTTCAGCTTGTCCGAAAGCACTCGCGTTGCCTCGGGCTGCACATCGTACAGATTACCGGAGAACACGCAACGAATCGGCGGGCCAACGGGGTATGGATCGCTTCCGCGAGGCGGAAGTTCCGCGTCGGCAGCCCCTGGCACGAGAAGGAATCCAGCGTGCCTGCCAATCGTCTTCTCCCAGAGCGCCCTCGCTGGCTCGGACAATACTGTAACGTACCGGGCCTTCTCGTGGATCGCCCGCTGGATTTCGAACAGCCGGGCTCGCTGCTCTCCGTAGAAGTATATACCCGCCATGTCGGTCGGTCCAACGACCGACCCGAGCTTGGCGATCAGAAACGAATGACGACTGCCCCCGAATCGCTCGAGCGTCTCGAAACCCTGATGGAACAAGGTCTTGACCACGTCGTACTCGTCCCAGTTCACTCGCGCAAGCGGCACCCGCCTGAGGTTGGGCGCCATCTCTACGGGTCGCCCCGTGATGCGCAGGCCCAGCTCCGCGCTGGCCATGTCCACCTGATGACCACCGCGGGCGAGCGCCTCGGAGATCTTGAGCCAGCGAATGTGGGCCATGTCGCGCGGGGTGCTTATGGCGCCGCGCTGGGTATTGTAGACAGTGACGATTTTCGCCATCGGGGTCGCTCATGTGCGGGATAGCGGGCTACGTGCTCGCGAAGCCCACAGCAGAGACGGGGCTGTGCATTTCACTGCTCGAGGGCGTGCGCGAGCGGGGACCCGATGACGAAGGAGTGCTTCTCGTGCACCGCGCGAACGCGGCCATTCACCTCGCGGCAACCTCGCGATCGGTTGCCTCTGCTCGCCATCGGGACGTTCATCTCTCCGCGGCGACGAACGTGACGCACGATGTCGCCATCGCACACGCCCGCTATGCAGTGATCGACCTCAGCGAGGCGGCACATCAACCGTTTTCGAGCCGCGACGGCTCCATCATCGCGGTTCTGAACGGAGAGATATACAACCACGTCGAGCTGCGCGCCGCCCTCGCGTCCGAGGGTATCGCCTGCCGCACCGCTAGCGATACCGAGGTACTGGTCGAAGGATTTCGCTACTGGGGCGCCGATCTCTGGCAACGATTGAACGGGTTCTGGTCCGTAGTGCTCTATGACGCCCGGGATGGCTCGGTCGTCATCTCGCGTGATCGCCTGGGCGTAGCGCCACTGTACTACCGAGAGACCGAGGCAGGATTCTTTTTCGCATCCCGCATTCGCCCGCTCCTCGCCGTGGAGCCGAGCGATCACACGGTGGACGATGTCGCCGTTCGCTGCTTCATCGAAGCCGGCATCAAGGATCACGGAACCGACACCTTCTATAGCGCGGTCAAGTGCTTCCCCGCGGCGACGACCATCACCCTGGCTCGCGGCGATTCACGGCTGCAGGGAACCTCGAGAAACAGGTATTGGCAATTGCCGCGGCAGCGAATGGGCAAGTCGGAAATCTCGCTCGCGGATGCCGCGCGCGGAATGCACGAGCGACTGGTTCGCGCCGTGGAGCTGCGATTGCGCTCCGACGTCCGCGTGGCCTTCGAGCTGAGTGGAGGTCTGGACAGCTCGAGCGTGGTCGCCGCCGCCGCCGAACTGGGACACCGCCCGCGCACGTACACCATCCACGTGCCCGAGCGCGACGAGCTCCCATGGGCCAAGGCCGTGGTCGAGCACTTCGGGCTCGAGAACACGGTGCTCACCGCCAGTGAAGGCGCATTCGGCGATGAGGCGCAGCGCTTCGCGCGCATCATGGAGGAGCCGTACCATTCTCCTAACGTCTACACATCGTACGCGATGCGTCGCGCCATGAAAGCCCGCGGCGAGGCGGTGGTCATCTCCGGCTCGGGTGGCGATGAGCTGCTCGCCGGCTACGAACACGAATTCTGGGACGCCGCTCGCAAGGCGCTGTGGGAGGAGGGAGCGCGGTGGCACGTGGTGCGCCACGCCATCGCGCACACCGCCGGCTCCAGAGCCAGACTGCGGCACTCCGTTCGTGAGGCGATCGGAGCGACCAAGCGCGGCGCTCGCGCCGCGGCAGGTCTGGGATCACGCGGGGTGGAGCAGCCTGATGCGTTCACCGGCCCGGCATCGCGTCAGGCATACCGTAACGCATCATTCGACGAGCGCGTCCGCTTCCACTTCGAGGTGGCACAGCTTCCGTACTATCTCCGCAACGGCGATCACCTGACGATGTCTCTCCCGCTCGAGCATCGCTTTCCCTTTCTCGATTGGGAGCTGGTGGAGTTCGGGGCGAGACTTCCGGTGGCGTACCTGTATCGGGATGGCTGGACGAAATACGTCTTGCGCCGGGCAATGCGAGGAATCCTGCCCGACTCGGTCGTCTGGCGGCGGGACAAGATGGGATTCCCATTTCCCTTCGCGCGCTTCTTCACCGGGCACGAGATGTCGCTGCGCCCGAGGGCGATCCGGGCGATGAACGCGGGATACGGCGGCACCGATGCGTTCGATTACACCGCGATGGCCCTCGGCGACCCGCTTCGCCTGTGGCGGTTGTGCTCGACGGGCTTCTGGCTCGAAGCGTCGTGACGGCGACTTTGCCGAGGCCGGAATCCGCGTCCTCCGGCGTTCCTCTCCCTAACGTCGCGTTACTGGCGCGCAACCTGGTGATCGGGGGAGCGGAGCGCACGTTCCTGAATCTCACCAACCACGCCCGCAGGGTGACGCCGATCCCGATTCTCCTGCGACGGCGCGGCGGGCTGCTCGCTGAGATGTCTCCGGATCTCCAGCTCCACTCGTTGGACGCGGACGTTGGCGGCGGCCTGATTTCCGCGGATGCCCTGGAGAGGATGCCCGGCGGGTCCACCGCGCAACTGATGCTCGAGTGCCGGCGCCTTACGCGGCTTCTCGATGCCCACGAAGTGCCGCTCGTCACTTCGTTTCTGATGCGCTCGCACATCGTCGCCCTCCTCGTCAAAATTCTGTTCCGGCCGGAATTGAAGGTCGTGATCAACATTCACGAGCACACGTCGGAATCGGCCCGGTATCTGTACCCGAATCGACGGGACCTCGTGCTCGCACGCTGGATCACGCGTTCGCTCTTTCCGAAAGCGGACCGCATCGTGGTCGTCGCCGATGAGCTGCGGCGTGATCTGGTGGAAAACTTCGGCATATCGCCGGCGCTCGTTCAGACCGCGCACAATCCGGTGGATCTCGACCGGATCCGCAGGATGGGGAGTTCGATGGCGGATCGGACGGTGCATAACGGCGACCGGCGTCCGGTGATATGCGCGGTCGGCCGCCTGGTGTATCTCAAGGGATACGACATTCTGATACGCGCCGTTGCCGAACTCCGGAAGACGCTTCCCGTGCGCCTGGTCATCGTCGGAGATGGTGATGAGCGCCTGCCTCTCGAGTCGCTCGTGGGGCAGTTGGGGCTCCAGCACGACGTGCGCTTCGTCGGCTGGCAGGGCAATCCGTGGACGTTCATGGCCCGCGCCGACGTCGTTGCGGTCAGCTCGCGCACCGAAGCGTTCCCCTGCGTGCTCACCGAAGCGATGGCGCTGGGCATACCCACCGTCGCGTCGGAGTGCTCGGCCGGCATTCGGGACTGCCTCGATGAAGGCAGGGCCGGACTGCTGGTTCCCCCTAACGACCCGCACGCCCTCGCGCGGGCGCTGCACCGTGTGCTCACCGATCGGGCGCTCGCCTCCTCGCTCGGCTCCAGGGGCCGGGAACGCGTCGCCGCCTTTCACCTGCCCGATGCGGTCGACGCGTACGAATCGATCCTGCTGGACGTACTTGCCGGCCGCGAGATACCGGCGGCGGACCGTGCCGGGCCCTTGCCCCGCACACCCGCTTCGTCAGCGTCGCAGCTGCCTGACAGCGTCCGGAGCTCCGGTGGCGTCGAGGAGCCCGACGAGAAGAAGGGCATGAACGTGCGGTGACGAGAGTCCCATCAGGCGTCCACCATTACGCCGCAGCGCACGGCGCGCCAATCGCCAGCGCATTGCCCAGAATCGCCCACCTTTCAACCGCACCGACTCGCTGGCCCCATCCGCGAGCACACGCTTGATGTACAGCGGAGCGGCGACATGGACAAACTCCCAACGCTCCGCCAACCGCAGCGCCGCGTCGTAGTCTACCGCCCAGGGAAGTTCCTCATCAAAGCCGCCGATGTCGTCGAGTGCCTCCCGGCGATAGGTTCGCAGATGGTTCACCGTCATGCCGTACGTGAGAAGCTGCCGTCGATGGTCGATCGGCGGTTTGCGTGCCCGCTCGAAGAAGCGGCGCCACTTCTCCGACAGCTCCTCGGTTACCTGTCCATCGGATGCGGTAACGACGAAATCGCAGTACGCCTGGCCTGCGCGCGGCGCGGCACGCAGCGCGGCGACCATCCTGGGCAGCGCTCCCGGAACCACCAGGTCATCGGCGTCGACGTGCGCCACGAACGGCGCCGTCGAATGCCGCAGCGCCTGATTGTGGCACCAGCCGATGCCGCGCCGCACCGCCGTGCGCAGGAGCCGAATGCGCGAGTCGGCGAGAGTCGTGACACGCTCCGCGGTGTCATCGGTCGATGCATCGTCGACGACGACCACCTGGATCTCCACCGCCTGTTCGCGCAACACGCTTTGCAGCGCATCCTGGACATGGCGCGCGGCGTTGCGAGCCGGCATTGAGACAGTGAGCTCTGGCATTGAAGCGGTTCGAAGGGAAGCGCACCCAGCGCGCGTGGAGCAACTCCGAAGAGTGTGGAGCCCGCCGACGATCCTCTAGGAGTACGCGGCACGATACCCACGGGGTATCAGATGCAACAAAAAATGTCTTGGACGTCATCGTCCTGGCCCGCTATCCTCCATTCACCGTGAACCGGTCCATCGGAATGAGGGTCACTCGAGCAAGGGTTGCAACGTGACCGCAAGGTCGCGCGCCGGAGGCAGTACGATGACAAAGCATTTTCTGTTCGTGAGCGATTTTGATCAGACGCTGAGCTCCAACGATTCGGGGCGAGTGCTCAGCCAGAAGCTCGGCATTTCCGGTTTCGACGAAAAGGTCGCCGGTCTGTCGCGGCTCAATCTCGTGCAGTCGGGCGCCGAACTCACCTACCTTCTGCGCCACGACCCCGAGTACCGGCGTGTGCGCCGCGCTGACTTGACGGACGTCGGAAGGCAGATCCGGCTCAAGATGAACATCCATCTCCTTCCCGATCTCCTCGAGAGTGGAGTAGAAGGCTACCACTTCGACTTCCGCGTCGTGTCCGCCGCGCCTGAAGAGATCGTCCATGCCGCGCTCGACGGCATCGTGCCGTTGAGCAACGTAATCGGCACGCGTCTCGGCTACGAGGCCGGATCGGGCGAGATCGCCTCGGTCGACAGCGTGGCAGCGGGATATGGAAAGGTCACGGCGGTCGAGAATCTCCGGACGACGCTCGGAATTCCCCGGGAGCGCGTCATTTACGTGGGCGATGGCAGCTCGGATCTCCACGTCATGCTGCACGTGAACCGCGGCGAGGGCCTGACGATTGCGGTATCACAGGCGCGCCAGATTACCGAAGTAGCACGGCGCACCGTTATCAGCGACGACGCGCTCGCCGTGTTCGTGCCGTTGCTCGAGGAAGTCGTCGGGTTCGATCCGGCGGAGATCCGGAGCTGGTTCGACCTGCATGGGCTCGTGATCCAGGAATGGGACCGCGTGAGAACCGATTGGGTGAACATCCGCGCCAGCGCCGACGGGACGGAACCGGCGCTGTTCGCCGTGGCCTAGCAGGAACACCTGCCGGCGATGCCTGACAACAACCGTCGGATTGTGGACAGGGACGCTCGAGCCGCGCGCATCGCGGTCTCGGTGATCTTCTTCCTGACCGGAGCCGGCACCGCCAACTGGGCGGTGCGCATTCCGGCCGTGCAGGATCGACTCGGCCTGAGCGCGGGCGGACTCGGGCTCGTTCTCCTGGGACTTTCGGCTGGCGCCATCGTGGCGATGGCTGCCGCCGGACAGCTCGTCGCCAGGCATGGCAGCCGACCCGTGACTCGCGTGGCGATCTTCGCATTCGCCGCGGCGCTGACGCTCCCCCCGCTGGCGCCCAATGCGGCGGTGCTGATGTTGTCGCTCGTGGCGCTGGGGCTCGCCAACGGGCTGCTGGATGTCGCGATGAACGCGCAGGCGGCCGCGGTTCAGAAGCGCTGCGATCGCCCCATCATGTCGCGTGTTCACGCGCTCTACAGCCTGGGCGGCCTGGCAGGCGCGGCAACCGGCGGAAGAGCGGCCGCGCATGGGATCGGCGCCGGCTCGCACCTCCTCGCGGTCGGACTCGTAATGGCCATTGCAGCCGCGGCTGTGGCGGGCCGCATGCTTCCCGCGTCAGCCGATGCCATCCCGGATCACGCGCGGCTGGCTCGGCCCACCCCCACGTTATGGGTGCTCGGCCTTGTCGCGTTCTGCGTACTGTTCGGTGAGGGCGCGATGGCGAACTGGAGCGCTGTCTATCTTCGCGACGTCAGTCTTGCAGGACCGGGGCTCGCCGCCGCGGGCTTTGCGTCGTTCTCTCTAATGATGACAGCTGGCCGGGCAGCCGGTGACACGCTCGCTTCCAGGTTCGGGAACGTGCGGGTGACGCGCATCGGAGGAAGCATCGCGGCGCTCGGCGCAAGCTGCGCGCTCCTGTTTCCGCAGCCGCTGCCGGTTATCCTCGGATTCGGCGCCATAGGTGCAGGGCTTTCGAGCATTTTTCCGATCGTCCTCGGTGCGTCAGCCCGGAGCGAGGGCGTTGTGCCGAGTGCGGCCATCGCAACTGTCTCGATGTGTGGCTATGCGGGGCTGCTCGCGGGCCCACCGTTGATAGGTGCGGCAGCGAACACGTTCACGCTCCGTGGAGGGCTCTTGCTCGTCGTGCTGACAAGCGCGATCGTCGTTGCGCTGGCGCGCGTTGTCGGATCCAGAACTGCGGGCGAGGTGCCTGGTCTCCGTACGCCGGCCGGCGAGCAGGCAGGTCAGCGGGCACGGCCGGCGGCTGCCTGAGGCCGTGTGCCCGCTACCGCTCGCAAGGCGGTGACGAACCGCTCTCTAACCGCCGATTTCTCGCCGCTCTTCCAGACCGCCGACAGCGCCATATCCACGCCCAGGTCTCGCACGTTACGGTAGCTGACGCCATGCTGCTGGAACCGGGTGAGTGAACGGGGAACGAATCCGACGCCGACCCCGGCGCCGACGAGACTGGCCAGAGTGTGCCACCCCGCCGCCTCCTGTACGACGCGCGGACTGAACTTGACCGCGCGGCAGCGAGCGATGATGTCGTCGTACATCGGAGGCGAGATGTGGCGCGTAAAGAACACGAACGGCTCGGCGGCGAGGCTGCTCAGCGTAAAGCGCGCGCGGCCCGCCAACCGATGGTCGCCAGGCACAGCGAGCACCACTGGCTCAGTATAGATCAACTCGACGCGCAGCCACCGATCGGCGTCGAGTGGTGGATTGTGAAGAATGCCGAGGTCGATCCGTCCGTCGCGGAACGCTTCCGCCTGGCGAAGCGGATCCAGCTCGAAGAGTGAGAGTCCCACGCTCGGCAGGTGCATGCGAAAGAAGCTCAACACATCAGGGAGTATCCCCGAGTGTGTTGCCGCTTCGACGAACCCGACCCGAAGCCGGCCCGTCTCTCCCTGTGCGGCGCGCTGCGCCGTGCGCCGGGCCCGATCGGCCTGGGCAAGCGTTAGGCGCGCCTCCGGCAGAAAGGCGGTGCCGGCGGGCGTGAGGTCGACCCCGCGCGGCACGCGATCGAAGAGCGGCGTACCGATCTCGCGCTCCAGATCCCGGATCTGCCGGCTGAGCGGGGGTTGGGCAATGTTGAGTCGCTTCGCTGCTCGGCCGAAGTGCAGCTCCTCGGCTACGGCTACGAAGTAGCGGAGATGGCGCAGCTCCATCTGCTCAGCTCCCGGTTGAAATGGGCGTCACTGCCGGCGAAGCAGGCTGCCCGCCCGTCGGAGAACCGTGGCGCGGGGCATCACGGCCCGCGCTTCCGGCGGCGCTTTTCGGGCGGCTGCTGCTCGAGCTGGGCGGGGAGGGCCGTCTCCGCGCGCTGGTCGGAAGGGACTGCGCCAAACTGCGTAGCAACGTATGCACCGATCAGATTCGCGTGCTGGAGAATCGCGCTGTCCGTACCGCCGGCAAGCAGTCCAGCCAGTAGTACCGCGAGAAACGCGTCGCCGGCGCCGACGGTATCCCGCACCTCCACCTTGAATCCCGGATGCTCACTCCACTTTCCATCGTGCCACAGTGCCGCTCCCTGGCTGCCGCGCGTGACGCAGACGACCTGGCATGCGAACGACTCGGCGAGCGCAGCCACACTCTCGCGCGGACCTCCCTGCAAGGCAAACCAGGCGGCGACTTTCTGCAGTTCCTCATCGGACATCTTCACCACATCGGCTCGCTGCAGCGACTGCCTGACGATCTCGCGGTCCTCGAACGGAACACGAAGGTTCACATCGAGAACCATCAACGCTTCCGTGTCCCAGAGACGTTGAATGGTAGCGCGCGAAACCGGCTGTCGCTGCGCGAGAGTGCCGAATACCATGGCGCGCGCGTTCGCCGCGCGGGCGAGCAGCTGGTCGGTCCGCTCGATCGCATCCCATGCCGCGGGCACCAGAATCTCGTAAGTGGGATTGCCCGACTCGTCGACGTCGACACGCGCAAATCCGGTGGGCAGCGCATCATCGACCTGCAGCAAGTCCGAACCGACCCCGTAGCGGGCGGCGCGCCGGGCGACTTCATCTCCCAGCCGGTCGTTCCCAATGCGGCTGACCATCGACACCGCGGTGCCGGCAGCGCGCAGATGACAGGCGACATTGAAGGGCGCTCCGCCCAGGAACAGCCCCTCGGGCAGGGCGTCCCAGAGGACCTCACCGACGCACAGGACTTCGGCAGGTGGCATGCGGTGACGGTGCTCGGTGAGCGGACGGCAGTGCCCGCCGCAGGTCGACACCGACCCCGCGCCCGGGATATTGTCATGATGGCGCGTGCAGTATTGGCCGGCAAGTGAGCTGCGCCGCGCAGAATCCAAACGGTATCGGCGCAATACCATACGATGGATGCTCCAATGTCACGAGCCGAAACAGCCTTTCTATTCGATCTGGATGGGACGCTGGTGGACAGCGTCTATCAACACGTCCTGGCGTGGCGTGAGGCACTGGATAGCGAAGGCATCGAACTGTCGGTGTGGCGAATACATCGCAAGATCGGCATGAGCGGTGGGCTGTTCGCGAACATACTGCTGCGAGAAACAGGGATGGAAATGGAGCCCGGACGCATGCAGCGTCTACGGCAGGCGCATGCGTCTTCGTACAAGCGCCTGTCCGCGGATGTTCGTCCTCTGCCGGGGGCACGTGCACTGCTCGCCTTCCTGTCCGACGCCGGTATTCCATGGGCTGTTGCGACCAGTGGGCGGATGGAAACGGCAGGCCCCGTTCTCGAAACGCTCGGGGTCGATCTGGCGGGCGTTCCGGTGGTCACGCGGGATCAGGTGCGGCACGCCAAGCCGGACCCCGATCTGTTCCTGGCCGCGGCGGAGCGCCTGGGTGTGCCTATCGAGAACTCTACGGTGGTGGGCGACGCCGTGTGGGACATGCTGGCATCCAAGCGCGCTCGGGCACTCGGGATCGGCCTGTTGAGCGGTGGTTACGGCTCCGGAGAGCTGGAGCGGGCCGGGGCATATCGCGTGTTCGAGGATCCCGCCGACCTTCTGCGCCACATCGACGAAGTAGGTGGAAGACGATGAGCATCGACCCAACTTGCCGCTGCCTTGCTTCCTTGAACGCCTGAATGCCGATGCCGCTTTTCCCATCCCGCTGGCGCAGCCGGCTCAGCAAGGTCTCGTCCGGGCAGCGGCGCGCCCCTGAGCTGGCCCTGATCACCGGCTCGCCTCGTTCGGGGACGACGGCAATGCTCGAGTGGCTCGGCGCTCGGCCAAGGGTGGTAGCGCATGTAGAGAGCCGCATTCTCCTTGCCGCACACCGCTTTCTCGCGGAGGTCGATCGGTTTCAGGCACTCGACGACGCGCGAGACGATGCACTGCACGCACTGCGCAGCTGCTGCCTCGCGTACGCGATGCGCGACGCACCGGAATCGACGCGATTGCTCATCGAGAAGGAGCCGCTGGAGCCGATCGCGCTGCCGGCCGGTGACTACGCGGAGTTTCTGAGCCACGTCCGGTCACTGTACCCCGGCATCCGGATGATCTTCATGGTGCGCCATCCGGTGGCGGCGGTGTC
>DATKDD010000077.1:0-2609 GCA_035512875.1 Gemmatimonadaceae bacterium
ATCAGCTGACTCTCGAGCTGCTTGCGCGCCGTGATGTCCACGAGAATGCCGTGGTAGCGCCGTTCGCCGGTGATTGGATCGCTGAACACGTAGGTGGTATCGAGCACCGTCCGCAGCTCGCCATCTACGCGGCGGATCAAGAGCTCGAACTCGCGCACCGTACCGTCGCGCTCCAGAAGTTCCAGCTCGTGCTGCCTCTGGTCCGGATGGGCGACGAGCGCCTGCGCCGGCACCGAATCCAGCTCATCGATCGATCCCACGCCGATCATCTCCAGAAACGCCGGGTTGGCGTCAAGGATGCGCCCGCTGGTGCTGGATATGTAGATCCCCTCACGCAGATTCCGGACGAACTCTCGCAGAATCTCGGGATCGTCGAGCGTTCGATCGCCCACCCTCACCGGCTGGGGCTTGCCCACGCCTCTCTTGCCTGTGATGGATATTCGTCGCTGAAGTCGTCCCATGTTCCGCACAGATGCCTCTCCGTTCCGGTTTCGTTCCTAGCCCCGACAACGTTTCAGCGACCTCAACAACAAGATGCGTTCCGGCCCCGCTTTCACCGCGGGGCACAGAACGCCAGACTGCGGAAATGACGTTAACTCACTCGGTACTAACGATTTGAGGCGAAGTCAGCTTCGCCCTTTCTCCGAGCTTGACACCGCGGGAGGCTGATCAGGCTGCGGCGCTGGTGCCACAGCTACCGGCGTGGAGAAGCGGCTACGCTTCTGCGTGTACATCAATCCGTCAGCGCGCGCAAGCAGTTCGTCCAGCAGGCAAGGCGAACCTGCCAGGTGGCGGGTCTTCCCGACGCTGAAGGAGAGCGCGTACGGCCGGTGGCCGCGCGAATTCCGATCCCCGAGCTGGCTGAGCAGCCGTTCGAGCAGCGAATCCGCCGCCAGGGGCGACGTCTCGAGCGCCAGCACCGCGAATTCGTCACCGCCCATCCTGGCCAGAACATCAGACTCACGAAACGTGGAGCGCAGGATATCCGCCGTCTCGATCAGCGCCAGGTCGCCCTCACGATGACCGAACGTATCGTTGATCTGCTTCATTCCGTCTACATCCATGAATACGTGCACCACATCCCGCGACAGGCGCTCGGCCGTCTTGATCTGCTGTCTTGCGAGCGATATGAACCCGCGACGGTTGTACAGCCCCGTCAGGTCGTCCACCAGGGTCTTGGTGTGGAGAGCCGTGCGCATGTGCTGCCGTTCGATGGCGAAGCGCATAGCGCGTGACAATGCTATCCCGTCGACCTGGCCTCGTACCAGGGCGTCTTGTGCACCCGTACGCAGCCCACGAATCGCCCGAGCCATGTCGGGAACGGTAGACAGCATTACGATCGCCAGCTCCGGCGCGTGCTCCTGCAGTGTCTGAAGGATCTCGAGTTCGTCGCCCGCGCCATCCGGCAGCGCAATCACCGCGACATCGAACGCCGCTTCGGCAAGCCACTTGAGCGCCTCAGGCGTCGTCGCGGCGTGCTCCAGCTGCACGCGCTCGGCGCCGGCGTCGATGAGCGCGACGTCCAGCCACGCTGACGTCGAGGTATCGCCATCGACGCAGAGCACGCGTATCGGCCGATCGGCCTCGGAATCGGTTGGCCGCCGCATCAGTCGACCCATTGGTCAAGCAGCATGGTGCCGAGGGCGCGAAACGGTATCACGCAGCCGGCAGTGCGCCCGACGTCATCCCGTACTCGCGAAGCTTGCGCGCGAGCGTGGGTCGCGAGATCCCCAGTATGCGGGACGCCGCGCTGCGATTGCCGTTGGTGAGCTGCAGGGTCAGCAGAATCGCTTCACGCTCGATTACCGAAAGCTGCTTGCCGCCAGGCGGCACACGGATCTCGCCGCCAGCCGACGTCATGCGTCCCAAGGCCGGCGCGGACATGCGGTGCTGGATCATTAGATGCTCGGCACCAACGCCGTTCGACTCGCACAGAATAGCCGCGCGCTCTATGACGTGCTTGAGCTCACGCACGTTGCCCGGCCACGAATGCACTCGCAGCGAGGCGATCGCATCCATCTTGAGCGCCTTGGGTTGAAGGCCTTGCTCGGACGCGACCTGCTCGAGAAAGTGTCTGGCTAGCAGCAGCACGTCGTCGCCTCGCTCACGCAGCGGCGGCAGCGCTATGCGAATCACGTTCAGTCTGTAGTAGAGGTCCTCGCGGAACTCGAGGCGCGCCACCGCATCCGGCAGAACATCGGTTGTGGAAGCGACGATCCGGCAATTCACGAGGACCTCATCGTGACCGCCAACGCGCCGAATCCGGCGGTCCTCGATCGCGCTCAGCAGCGGCGACTGGAGGCGTTGCGGCAGTTCGCTGATGTTCTCGAGAAACACCGTCCCCGCGCCGGCTAATTCGAGCAACCCGCGTTTCGGTGTGCGCGCCTCAGCCGTTGCGCCACGTTCGTGACCGAACAACTCCGACTCGAGGAGATGCTCCGGCACCGATCCGCAGTTCAACGAAATGAACGGCTCGCCGTGCGTCAGCCCCGCGTAATGCACCGATCGGGCGAGCAGCTCCTTACCGGTGCCGGACTCGCCGACGATCAGTACAGCGGTCAATCGCGTCGTGGCCACCTTGCGGGCAAGCTCGAGCGCCGCGCGAACCG
>DATKDD010000078.1:0-3004 GCA_035512875.1 Gemmatimonadaceae bacterium
CGCGCTTCGGCCAGCGGCGCGATCGCGGGCTTCGAGGACGACTATTTCTACGGGCGGAACCCCACCGAGTGCATCCTCGCCAACTTCCGCAACCTCGGAAGGCAGGAAATGGACTACGTGGGCGGTTACACGACTTTCACCGGAGCTTATCGCGTGCGCGGCGCGCCGACGACGGAGCGGGTGGGCGGGGAGTACAAGGACGCGTTGGCGCAGCCGGGTCCGTGGGGGATCTACATGTACATGCAGGGCGAGACGATTCCCAAGGAATCCAACCATGTGCGCCTGCACGAGAGCGAGAAGGACCAGTGGGGCATTCCGCTGCTGGTCACGTCGGTAGCATACGACGACAACGACGAAAAGATGATTCGCGACTGGCGGACGGAGGCTCAGGCAATGCTCGAGGTTGCAGGATGTCACGAAGTCGAGGCTCGCGACAACCACCAGGCTCCCGGACTGGATATTCACGAGATGGGGGGAGTGCGCATGGGGACCGATCCCGCGACATCGCTCCTCAACGAATGGAACCAGCTCCACGCCTGCCATAACGTGTTCGTCACCGACGGCGCGTGCATGACGTCCACCGGCAACCAGAGCCCCTCGATTCTGTACATGGCGCTCACCGCCCGCGCGGTGAGCCATGCCGCTGACGAGATGGCGAGACAGAACCTGTGAGCGAGGGCCTCTCATGCCTCCGATGAACCGGCGGGAAGCGATGAAGGCCTCCACTGCGTTGCTGGGTGGTGTGCTGATTACGTCGAACGGCTTCCTGATCGCCTGCGCGCGCGATTTGACCGAGGCCAATGGAAGGGTTCTGACCGTGGCCGACCAGTCGCTGATCGAGGAGATTGCCGATACACTTCTCCCCACCACGACGTCGTCGCCAGGCGCCAGGGCGGCTGGTGCCGGCGCCGCGATCAACCTGCTCCTTACCGATTGCTACGAGGCCGATGCGCAGGAGCGAGTCGTAAATGGGTTGAATGAATTTCGAAGGGAATGTCGGAGGCGTTATGGCGACGACTTCGCATCTCTTCCGCAGAACGAGCGCGAGCAGGTGCTGCGCGAGATCGACGCCGAGGCGCGGAGCGTGGGGCCGGCGCACTACTTCGAGCTCGTTCGCGAACTGGCGGTCCGGGCGTACTTCTCCTCGGAGATCGGGATGACCAAGGCGCTGCGTTATGTCCTCGTTCCCGGCCGGTGGGAGGGTTGTGTCCCGCTGGCTCCCGGACAGCCGGCATGGGGCTGACGTCGATCGCCAGGGCGCAAGCGAGGACATCGTGTCGAAGGTGAAGATCGGGGTCATCGGTTCCCGATTCCAGGCGGATTGCATAGCTGCATCCGTGCATGCCATGCCCGAGGAAGCGGAAGTGGTGGCAGTCGCCTCACCGACACCGGGAAATGCGGAGGCATTTGCCAGGCGTCACGGGATCGCCGGTTTTCACACCGATTACCGCGATATGCTGCGCGATCCGGTAATCGAGATGATCTCGATTACGGCACCCAACCGACTGCACGCGCGAATGGCGATCGACGCGGCGAGGGCCGGAAAGCACGTCGTTTGCGAGAAGCCCCTCTGCCTTACGCTCGAGGAGGCGGACGCGATGATCGACGCGTGCGCGAAAGCCGGTGTGCTGCTCCTGTACGCCGAGGAGCTCTTCTTTGCGCCGAAATACGTGAAGGCGAAGCAGATGGCCGACGAAGGGGCGTTTGGACGGATTCACCTGGTGAAGCAAAGCGAGAAGCACTCGGGGCCTCATGCCGACTGGTTCTGGAACGTGGAAGAGTCCGGAGGCGGTGCGCTCATGGACCTGGGCTGTCACGGCATCGCCTTCTGCTGGTGGTTCCTCGGCAAGCCCAAGGTGAAGAGCGTATGCGCCCACCTTTCCACCCAGGTGCACGGCGCGCGCACGCAGGGCGACGATGAAGCGATAACCGTTATGGAGTTCGAGAACGGCGCCGTAGGGCTCGTGGAGAACAGCTGGAACCGACCGGGAGGCATGGACGACAGCATCGAAGTCTTCGGAGACAAGGGGCAGACGTACGCCGACATGTTGATGGGCAACGCCCTTCCCACCTACTCCGAAGTCGGGTTTGGCTACGCTGTCGAGAAGGCAGCTTCTACAAAAGGTTGGACGTATCCAGTGTTCGAGGAGCACTGGAACTACGGCTTCCCGCAGGAGATGCGGCACTTTGCGCGCTGCGTTCGCGGAAAGGAGAATCCGATTTCCGACGGAGAGACCGGGCGAGTTGTGCAGGAAGTCCTCTACGCGGCTTACGCGTCGGCGGGGCTCGGCCGAAAGGTGACGCTGCCGTTCCGTCCGAAAGGAATCGCCAAGCCTATCGACCTTTGGAAAACGCCCGAATTGGCGCAAGCTGCCACCTGATGCGACTTGCCGGCGCGGTCGACATCGGCGGGACTGCAACCAAGATCGGGATCGTCGCCGCGGACGGCACGATAATGAAGCGCGCGAAGATCCGCACCAGCTCAAACGGCGACCCGGTACCGCTCGTGAACGGTATCGCGTCGTCGCTCGGGCCAATGCTGAAGGCGACGGCCGCCGGAGCAACTGCTGTGTTAGGCGTGGGCGTGTCGGTTGCCGGGTTTCTGGATGCCGCGCACGAGGCGATGATCGACAACGCGAACCTGACCGCGCTCCGTGGCTTTCCGTTGCGGCGCGCGCTCGAGGATCGGCTGGCGCTCGAGTGTCGCCTCGAGGTCGATTCGAACGCGGCTGTCGCAGCCGAGTACCGGCATGGGGCCGGCCGAGGTGCAGGGCGGCTGTTAGGTGTGACGGTCGGCACCGGGCTCGGGGGCGGCGTGATGATCGACGGCCGGCTCGTCCGCTTCAACGGAGAGTGTGCGGGCGATCTCGGCCACATCATCATCGATCCGGCGGGGCGGCGGTGCACATGTGGCATGCAAGGCTGCCTCGAGGCACTCGTCTGCTCGGCCGCGGTGTCCGAGCGAGCCGGCGGACGTGCGATTCGTGAAGTGATCGGCGGCGCC
>DATKDD010000079.1:0-9615 GCA_035512875.1 Gemmatimonadaceae bacterium
TAACGCAGTTGCTCAACACAAGATGTTCCTCGACGCGCTCGAGGATCATGAGCGTGAGGCCAAGGATCAGCGGTTCCGCGATCTGTGCTCGAGGCACCTGCCGAACATGCGCTCGCATCAGCGAATGCTCGAGGACTATCAGGGACAGCTCGGAGGCAAGGAAGGAGCCGGCAAGAAGGCGGTGGGCGCGTTGTTCACCGGCATGCGTGATCTCGCCGACATGGCGCGGGGCGACGACTTCCTGCGGCTGGTGCAGGACATCGTGATGGCCCGGCAGGCCGAAGATACGGCGAAGACCTTCCGCGAAGCGGGCAAAACGTTAGGTAACGAGCAGCTCGCCGGCATCGGCGAAATAGCCGAGAAGCATCACGACGAATACGTTCACGACGCGAACCGGCTGGTGCAGACGTTGTTCGTCGAGAACGTCCGCGGCGAACGGCACGTCGAGACCACCATCGGGCAGGACGCCAGGCTCTAACGAGAAGAGCATGTGGTGAAAGGGGGCGCGGTGAGCAACACCGTGCCCCTTCTGCATCCCGTAGCTATCGGACCGCACCGCGAGAGTTCCGCGCTCAGCGGCGCCACAGTCGAACCCGTTCGGTCTAGCCGTTCACGCTCATGACGCGTATAGTCCGCGCCGATGCGCATTCCTCGGATTGGGCCGGGCGCGATAGTCACGGCCGCCTTCATCGGGCCTGGCACGGTAACCACCTGCCTTCGAGCGGGGGTCGACTTTCGCTACGCCCTGCTCTGGGCGCTCGTCTTCGCGACGGCCGGCACGATCATCTTTCAGGAGATGGCGGCCCGCCTTGGCGTGGCGGGTGAGATCGGGCTGGGCGAGGCGATCCGCCGGCGATTCGATCGCCAGCGGACCGCCTACTGGTTCGCTGCCGTGCTCGTTGTGAGCGCGATCGGCCTGGGTAATGCCGCCTATCAAACGGGAAATCTGCTTGGGGCGGCCAGCGGGCTGCAGATACTTGGCGGCGGGCGCACATCCTGGTGGGGCGCGGCCGTCGGGCTCCTGGCGAGTCTTTTCCTTTGGCGCGGCAGCTATCGGTTACTCGAGCGTTTGCTGGTCGCGCTGGTAATTACGATGTCCGTGGTCTTCATTGCCACCGCGATCGCCGTCGTGCGCGACACGGGCGACCTGCTGACTGGCCTGGTTGTTCCGCGCCTGCCTGAAGGCAGCGATCTGGTTGCTCTGGCGCTCATAGGCACCACGATAGTGCCCTACAACCTGTTCCTGCACTCCAACGCCGCGCGCGAGCGGTGGCGTGGAGTCGGACGGTTGGGTGAAGCGAGAGCGGATCTGGGCATCGCGATCGTTCTCGGTGGGCTGATCTCGATGTCGATTCTCATCACCGGCGCTGCGCAATTCGGGACCGCGATCGACTCTCCGGCGCAGATGGCGAGGATGCTCGAGCCGGTTCTCGGGCGCTGGGCCACAACGTTCTTCGCGATCGGGTTCTTCGCCGCCGGAATGACGTCGGCGATAACCGCACCGATGGCCGCGGCCTATGCGGTTTCCGGCGTGCTGGGCTGGGTACAGGACCTGCGTTCACCGCTCGTTCGTATCGTCTGGATGACCGTGATGGCGATAGGCGTGGGCTTTACACTCACTGGCGTGCAGCCGGTGCCGGCGATCCTCTTTGCGCAAGCGGCGAATGCCGTGCTTCTTCCGGCGATCGCGATCTTCCTCATGATCGTGATGAACGATCGGCGGCAGTTGAAAGGCTCGACAAACGGCGTCCTGGCCAATGTGCTAGGCACGGCGGTGGTTGCGCTGACGATGCTTTTGAGCGCGGTGGCGATCTGGCGGCTTGTGACCCGCTAGGTCGTTTCACGGCACGCGCCCGCCGCGGCTCGGTTCGCAAGGCGAAATGACGACCAGGAGAGGCTGATGGATCGCATTCGGGTAGCTGCGCTGCAGTACTTCATTCGTCCGGTCGCATCGTGGGACCAGTTCCGCGATCAGGTGCTCGGTTTGATCGAGACGGCGGCGGACTACAGGTGCCATCTGATCGTGTTCCCGGAATACTTCACGCTCCAGCTTCTCACGCTGGCGCCTACGAGGCGCCCGATTCAGGAACAGCTGCGGGATCTCGCACGCCAGGTTCCGAATCTTCAGGAGCTGATGCGCGACATGGCGCGCACATACGGCATCCACATCGTCGCCGGCACGATCCCGGTCTTCGACGACGAATCCGGACGCATCCATAACGATTGCTTCGTCTATGGGCCCGACGGCCGCTGCGGCGTGCAGGGCAAGCTCCACATGACGAGGTTCGAGCACGAAGAATGGGACGTGGCGCCTCGCGGGAAGCTCCGCGTGTTCGACACCGCATTCGGCCGCATGGCGGTCACGATATGCTACGACGTGGAGTTCCCGGAGATCGTGCGGGCGGCCGCCCGGCACGAGGCCCACATCCTCTGCGTACCCAGTTGTACTGACGATCGCCAGGGCTACTATCGAGTGCGATACTGCGCGCACGCGCGCGCGATCGAGAACCAGATGTACGTGATACAGGCGCATACCGTTGGTTCATTGCCGATGGTGCCCGCCGTCTCGCTCAACTATGGTCAGGCGGCGATCCTCACGCCTAGCGATTTCCAGTTCGCGCGGGATGGAGTGCTGGCAGAAGGTGTGCCGAACCAGGAGCAGATGGTGATCGGCGAGCTGAATCTTTCGACGATCGTCGAGTCGCGAACGACGGGCACGGTGCTGCCACTGCACGACTCCAAGCGCTCGGCGGAAATTGCTCGTGAGGTGGAGGTCGTGCAGCTGTGAGCACCGACGATCGCGATGTCCTGATCCGGGGGACGCGGCGGGATGACTTCGAAGGGATCATCGGCTTGACGCGCGAAGTTTATCGCGGTTCCCAACCGTGGAACACGGAGCAGCTGGCTTCGCATCTGGAAGTCTTTCCGGGCGGCCAGTTCGTGGCGGTCGAGGCCGCGACCGGCGTCATTGTCGGCATGGCCGCGAGCCTGATCGTATTGTGGGACGACTACGACGTCACCGATTCCTGGCGCGACTTCACCGCGTCGGGAATGTTCACCAATCACGATCCGGAGAATGGGCGCACGTTGTACGGCGCCGAAGTGATGGTGCTGCCGGAGCGCCGCAGGTTAGGCATTGGCCGCAAACTGTATGCGGCGCGACGATCCCTCGTCGAACGACTCGGGCTGCTGCGCATTAGAGCCGGGGCGAGGTTGCGCGGGTACCACAGTTATGCAGACCGGCTGAGTGCGCAGGATTACGTCACCCGCGTTCAGCGTGGAGAGATTGCCGATCCGACGCTCAACTTTCAGCTCGGGCAGGGCTTCACGATCCTGGCGGTCGTGCCCGGCTACCTGCGGAACGATTCGGAGAGCCTCGGTTGGGCGGCAGTGATCGAGTGGCTCAATCCGAACATCGTCCCGCTCGACGCGAGTACATAACGGGGTACGAGTCATCCCGAGTCGCGCATCGCGCGGCCGGTCACCCCGCGTCACTCACCGCATCCAGAGCTCCACGTCGTTTCCGCCGCGGGCGATGTCGCTAGGTATGCGCAGCGATGCACGTGCGTCGTCGAGCTGGGCGCGCACCGCATCCGGTGCGGTTCCGCCCTCGACCTGCCGTCGCTCTACCGACGACCGGGCCGAAAGGGCATCGAATACTCCGTCGCCGAACGAACGGTGCGCCCTCTCGAACGCGGACAGCGGGAGCTCGTGCAATTCGCATTCGTTCTGCTCGGCTTCGCGCACGAGGCGCCCCACTACGCCGTGTGCCTCGCGGAAGCTCACGCCGTGCCTCACGAGGTGATCGGCAAGATCGGTGGCCATCATCCCGCTCGTGAGCGCCGCCTGCATCCGGTCCGGGCGGAACTCGAGCTCGGAGAGCGCTCCGGCGACGGCGGGGAGAACCAGCATCATCGTATCGATCGCATCGAAAAGCGCCCGCTTGTCGTCCTGCAGGTCCTTGTTGTAGCCGCTCGGCAGCCCCTTGAGCGTGGCGAGAAGGCCGGTCAGATCCCCAATGACGCGGGCGCCGGAGCCCCGCGCCAGCTCGAGCACATCGGGATTGCGCTTCTGCGGCATCATGCTCGAGCCCGTGGAGAATCGGTCGCCGAACCTGACGAATCCGAACTCGCTGGTGCCGAACAGGATCAGGTCCTCGGCAAGCCTCGACAGGTGCACGCCGATCATGGTGGCGGTGAACAGTAGCTCGGCGACGAAGTCGCGATCGCTCACCGCATCGAGGGAGTTCTGCGACAACGCAGCGAAGCCGAGGCTGCCCTGGAGCAGAACCCGCGAGATGGGGAAGGAGCAGCCGGCGACGGCGCCGGAACCTAACGGGAGCGTGCCGGCGGCCCGCGCGGCGGCGCCGAGCCGCGCCCGGTCGCGATCGAGCGGCCAGAAGTGCGCCAGCATCCAGTGCGCCGCCGAAATCGGCTGGGCGCGCTGCAGATGCGTGTACGCCGGCATCATCACCGTTTGCAGCGCGTCGGCACGGTCGATCATCACGCTCTGCAGGTCACGCGCGGCCGCGTCCAGGTGCGTGCAAGCCTCCATCGCCCACAGCCGCGTGGCGGTCGCTACCTGATCATTGCGGCTGCGTCCCGTATGCAGCTTGGACGCCACGTCGCCGACTTCTTCATGGAGGAGCCGGTCGATGAGCGTGTGAATGTCCTCGTCCGACTCGTCAGGGATGACGCCGGCCGCGAGGCGAACGGCCACCGCATCCAGCCCCGACTCGAGCGCCTTGCTCTCCTCGAGCGTGAGTACGCCGGCTCCCCAAAGCGCCACCGCCCACGACTTGGACAACCGAATGTCGTGCGGCCAGAGACGGAAGTCGACGTCGATCGAGCGGTTGAGCGCGTCGAGCGCCGGCGCGGAGCCACTCGCAAAGCGGCCGCCCCACAGGCGATGGGCGACGGGCGGAGTGGCCACTGCGGGCGTCACGCGAGTGCGAGCGACTTGCGAGACGCCGCGCGGTCCTCGGTTCGAGCGCCGTCGTCTGCGGTATCGTGGTCGGGCGCCGAGCCGGACACAGGGGCGGCGTCGGGGCCCCCCCCCGACGTCGAAGCTACTCCCCCTGTGCCGGTTCCGTGCAACCCATTCGACGCAGACGCCATCTCCTGGTCCTTCAGCGCACGAACCCGCGACGGCAGAGCGAACAGCCGAATGAACCCGGCTGCGTCGCTCTGCTCATAGACATCGTCCTCGCCAAACGTCACGAAGCGCTCGTCGTACAAGGCATGCGCACTCTCACGGCCTATCACCGAGCTGGCCCCCTTGTACAGCCGCAACGTGACGGACCCAGTCACGCGCTCCTGCGTCACCGCGACGAACGCATCATAAGCCTCGCGCTCCGTGGTCCACCACCGTCCTTCGTACACCAGGTCCGCATACCGCGGGGCGATCAGGTCCTTGGCCGCGAGCGTGCGGCGGTCGAGAATGATCTGCTCGAGCTCGCTGTGCGCCGCGTAGAGCAGGGTGCCACCCGGTGTCTCGTAGATGCCGCGCGACTTCATCCCCACCATCCGGTCCTCGACCAGATCGATGCGGCCCACGCCGTGCCGTCCGGCGATGTGATTGAGTGTCGAGACCAGCGTCACCGGATCCAGCGCACTGCCATTTACCGACACCGGCGTCCCGCCCTCGAAACCGATCACTACGTCTTCGGGTTCGTCGGGCGCTTGTGACGGCGCGGTGGTGAGCTGAAAAAGGTCATCCGGAGGCGCAACGCTGGGATCCTCGAGCATCCCGCCCTCGTGCGAGAGATGCCAGAGATTGCGGTCGCGGGAGTAGATCTTCTCCTTGGTGGCGGCGACCGGGATGCCGTGCTCGGCCGCGTATGCGATTGCGTCTTCGCGGCTCCGGATGTTCCATTGGCGCCACGGTGCAATCACCGGAAGATCCGGCGCAAGGGTGGCATAGGTCAGCTCGAACCGGACCTGGTCGTTGCCTTTGCCGGTACAGCCGTGCGCCAACGCATCGGCGCCGACCTGGCGCGCGATCTCGACCTGGCGCTTGGCAATGAGCGGCCTGGCGATCGATGTGCCGAGCAGGTACTTGCGATTGTAGATGGCACCGGCGCGTAGCATCGGCCAGATGTAATCGCGAACGAACTCCTCGCGGAGATCCTCTACGTAGCACTCGGCGGCGCCTGACGCGAGGGCCTTCTCGCGCACGCCGCGGAGCTCCCCGTCTCCCTGTCCGATGTCGGCAGCGACGCATACCACGCGCACGCCGGGGTACCGCTCACGGAGCCAGGGAACGATGATCGAGGTGTCCAGTCCTCCGGAGTAGGCGAGGGCGATAGTGCGCGTCATTGGCGGCTCCAACCTGAATAAGAATGCATAGACTATGCATAATTAGTAGGTTTGGGGCCTGGAAGTCAAGAGAAACCGAGGGTCGAGGGTCGAGGGTCGGGGGTCGGGGGTCGTGCCCCCGGCGAGAGGCTGAGTCCAAGGCGACTCCCGACCCTCGACCCCCGACCCCCGACCCCCGACCCCCGACCCCCGACCCCCGACCCCCGACCCCCTTAACCCTTGACAATTCGCCGAATTCGCCTCGTCAGCTTCTCTCTCGCCTCTCCGGAGCGGCAGATCACGAGAATCGTGTCATCGCCGGCGATAGTGCCAAGGAGCTCCGGCCATTCGCGGTTGTCGATCGCTTCGGCGATCGCCTGGGCCCCCCCGGGGAGCGTGCGCAGGAGGATGAGTTCGCTGACGCCGTCCACACTGACGAAGAGCTGGGGGAGCAGCCCCTCGATCGTCGGTGTGCGCGCGTCATCCTGTGCCGCATCGGGCATGGCGTAGCGAACGGTTCCATCGCTTGCGGGAATCCGCGCCAGCCGAAGCTCACGAAGGTCGCGTGAGAGGGTAGACTGGGTTACGTCCCACCCTCGCTTGTGCAGAAGCTGGCGCAATTCCTCCTGGCTGCCGACATCGTGTCGTTCGAGGACCTCACGAATGACGGCGTGGCGCTCGGATTTGGACATTAGGTGCGGGCTGCGCGACGCGCTTCGGCGCGACGCTATTGAAGGCTGACGTTCGAGCAAGCCAGCGTGTGTGTTCGGCGAGGTGGAGGATACCACTACCGGCGAGTCCGGGGAACAGGCGAACACAGGGGTGCGAACAAAGGGCCAGCCTGGGGAGAAAGTTCCAGGCTGGCCCTCGTCACTCAGTTCATCTCCCGGCCTACGTCCGAGTGCGCTCGTCGTCCGTCAGGTACATCCCGCCGTAGGCGCGGGGACGCGGGCGAGGCATTCGGATTCGGTGAAGGGGAACCGGCTCTGGACCGTGTGCGTGGAAACGGCCAGCGGCAGCTGGGCGAGCCGGCCGAACCTGCGGGCATCGATCCAGCGATGCCCGCCCTCGAACAGCAGCGAGTAGCGCCGGTTGTACAGCAACTCATCGAGCAGCGCCTGCTGCGTGACGGGTCCCGCGTAAGGCGCCAATCCACCGGAGGTCGCGCGGATCAGATTGATGTCCCGCACGGCGCCGGCCAGATCGCTGGTGAAGATCCGTGCCTCGGCGCGGAGCAGGATCAGCTCTTCATTGCGTATGACCGGAATGGGCGCAATGTTCGAGCTGTAGATCGTGAAGATGAGGTCACTCGTTATGTTCTGCACGGTGCGCGCATCGTCGAGCTGGGCGACTTTCCTCAATGCGCGTGCGTCGACCGCGCCCCCGGGCTGCTGTTGCGCGTCCGTCAGAATCGACGGGTGGGCGAGGATTGCCCTGCCCGCGGGATCGAACAGGAGATTCTGTACGTCGCCCGAGCCGGTAGTGTACGTGTGGTACGCTCCCAGGTCGAGCGAGGCGGTGGAATCGATGAAGGATTCGCTCAACGCCTCGAGCGCTTCGTCATAATTACCCATGTACGCGTCGACCCGGGCCTTGAGCCCCCGGTTCAACGTGATGAAAGACTGGGGTGTGGCGAAGTTGGAGAATCCGGGGCTGAGCGAGAAATGGAAGGCGGCCCCTCCTGCCGCCAGGTGTGCCTGCCCCTCGTCGAGCAGCTGGACGATGTGCGCAAACACTTCGCTCTTCGACACGATCGGTGCCGGATCGTCGCGCGGATCCCGGTCGACGTCGATAGGCAAGCCGAGGTCATCGCGGGTGTTGATTGCGAGCAGAAAGTCGAGCGCCTGAATCGTCTTGGCGAATCCACGAACGGCTTCCTTCTGCTCGTCGGTCATGCCGGGCGTGCGGTCGAGCGCGTCGAGCATGATATGGGCGTTCTGAATGTTGCGGAACGGCTGCGGAAACAGGTTGCCGCCGAAGGCCGGACTGCCGCCGTCCAGCGGGCCGATGAGCATTTCGGTGATGAACCTGGGGTCAGCCGCATCGAAGTTGTACGATTCGCGTCCCAGAATGCCGAGCAGCGAAACGTACCCGTTCTGCGGGCCAATCATTACGCGCGTACCGAACAGCAGTCCCTGCGCCGCGGCTGCAATCTTGTCGGGCGTCGGGTTGGTGCTCAGATCCTCGATACTGGCGTTGTTGTAATCGGGAACCGTCAGGTCGCTGCAGCTGCTGACGGCGATCACGGACAGCAGCGCGGCCGCAAAGCGCAGGGGTCGCATGGCTCGAATCCTCGTTGGCGTCAGCATGGTCAGAATCCAACTCGTAGCGAGAACCAGAAGCTCCGACTCGGCGGAAAAGGCGCCACGTCGATGTTTCTGGCGATGTTCTGATTCCCGAAGTTGCTGACCTCGGGATCGAGACCGGAATAGTCCGTAAAGGTGAGCAGGTTGCGCCCGCTCAGGCTGAGCTGCGCATAACGCGCGCGTCCCCAGAGCCGGCCGACTAGCTCCTCGGGAAACTCGTACGCCAGCGTCACCTCACGCAGCTTGACGAAGCTGGCGTCTTCCATGAACACGGCTGTCTGCCGCCCGAACAGGGCCAGGCGGCGCGCGCCGGCGGTGGTCTCTTCTCCGCCAACGGTGATCGGCGTGTTGAAGTCGACGGAGTTCTGTCCGAGGTCGTAAAGGAACTTCGTCAGGTTGATCAGACTGCCGCCTTTCTGCCAATCGAGCAGCGCGGAAAGCCGGAAGCGCTTGTAGCTGATGTCGTTGTTGAACGACATGTTGAAGTCCGGCGTAGCGTCACCGATCTTCCGTACGACCGGCGTGCCGATAGGCAGCGTATCGTTGCCGACGATCTGCGGCGCTGATAGCGTATCGTTTCCGACGATCTGCGTCGCCGAGGCGCCCTCGGCGATCTCGAACGCGCCAAGCGCGGTGCCGAAGCCTCCGACCCGGAACGCGGGAACCGGAAGGTCGATGATCTTGCTGCGGGTGGTGAAGAATGTGGCGCGCGAAACCCACTGCACATCCGCGGTCTGAATCGGTACCACCCCTAGCGCCGCCTCGAGTCCGCGTGTGCGCAGCTCCCCGCCATTGAAGATTTCGGTGGCGAAGCCGGTGGACGGCGCGAGCGTGCGCTGGAGAAGGAGCTCGGTGATGTTCTTCTGGAAGATCGACAGCTCCAACGTGCCTCGTGCGCCGAACAGCGTGGCATCGACTCCAGCTTCGATCTCCCGTTGCCGCTCGGGACGCAGCTCGGTGGAGGCGACGGTGCCCTGCACCACCAGCGTTGGCAGGCCGGCGATGTTCTGCGT
>DATKDD010000080.1:0-8120 GCA_035512875.1 Gemmatimonadaceae bacterium
ATGCAGCTGGTGCGGGAAGGGATGGTGGCCTATGATGTAGCGGTAGCGGCGGCGACGCGGCCCGCGGACTTCGACCTCCAGATGCGCACGTTGTCCGGTGGCGGCGAAATGCTGGCGGCAATGTCGCGGAAGGGGGCGAAGCCGGAGGCGGCGCCGGCACCTAACGGCAATTTATCGATGAGCTCCAGCGTATTCGATCCGTGACAAGACTGCTCAGCGGCATTCTCGGCCCCGTCACCACCCCGTTCGACTCCGAGACCGGCGACCTTGCGCCGGTCTCTTTTCGCAGCCTGCTCGCCGCGCACCTGTCGGCTGGGCTGGACGGGATCGTCGTCGCCGGCTCAACCGGGGAGGCGGCACTGCTCGAGGAAGCGGAACGCCGACAGCTGGTGGAGCTCGCGCGCGCCGTGGTGCCCGCGGACAAATGGCTGATCGTGGGTGTCGGTGGCGAGTCTACTCGCCTGACGATCCGTCGGGCGGCCGACGCCTCGGCCCGCGGCGCCGACGCGGTACTCGTCGTCTCCCCGCACTATTACGGCGCGGCGATGACGCGCGAGGCGCTGGCCGGCCACTTCCTGCGCGTGGCGGATGGGTGTTCGGTGCCCGTGGTGCTCTACAACATTCCGAAATACGCGCACCTCACGCTGGAGCCGTCTCTGGTTGCCGAGCTTGCCCGGCACGAGCAGGTGATCGGCATCAAGGACAGTTCGGGTGATCTCGTGCTGCTGCGCGCCTATCTGCAGTCTCAGTCGGCAGCATTCAGTGTGTTGACGGGGAGCGGCATCTCGCTGCATGCGGCGCTGGAGATGGGTGCTCGCGGCGGTGTCCTCGCCGTCGCTCTGTTCGCTTCCGCGCTCACACTCGAAGTGTACGACGCGTTTCAATTCGGGAATCGGAATCGCGCGATGACCGCGCAGGAACGGCTGGTCCCGCTGGCCCGCGAAATCGTTGCCGGATTCGGCGTGGCGGGGGTCAAGGCAGCGCTCGATTCCGTGGGATTGGCAGGTGGCCGGGTAAGGTCGCCTCTGCTTCCCCTTCGATGGGCCCAGCGGGCGGAAATACGCGAGTTGCTGCGTGCAGCCGAGCTCGCACCGGCAAACATGACGTGATCGCAGCCGCCGACGCGCGGCGCCACCTGACGACTATTGCGCGCGCCCCGCGGCCGGCGGGGGGACCCGAGGAGTCGGCGGCGCGGGATTATTGCGCGACGGTGCTGCGCGCCCTGGGCTTTGCCATTACGGAAGAGCCGGTGTCGTATTCCGGCTTCCCCGGCCGGTACGCCACCCCGTTGCTGGGCGGGGCAATGGCCACGTCGATCGCCGTCGCCGCGCTGGCGGCTGGTCGGGGCGCTGGAGTAGCGGCCATCGTTATGCTCGTTTTCTCGCTCGGATTGGTGGCGCTCCTCGGCCGCTGGCTCGCGCGAGATGGAGTGCTGACGCTGCCGTTCATGAGGGAGCGCACGCGCAATCTGGTCGCGATGCGCGGCGAGCCA
Source organism: Gemmatimonadaceae bacterium (assembly GCA_035512875.1). GTDB lineage: Bacteria > Gemmatimonadota > Gemmatimonadetes > Gemmatimonadales > Gemmatimonadaceae > JALZIF01. Next base: position 1,493 of record DATKDD010000080.1, read on the forward strand.
CGCCTTTGGCTGATGGCGCATCTCGACAGCAAATCGCAGCCGGTGCCGATCGGCGTTCGCGCGTCCGGATTGGTCGCGCTCGGCCTCGTCTGGCTGGTGGCTCTCGCAATCGCAATAGCGGCGGTGGCAGGCGTCGATGTGTCCGGCAACGGCGGATTCGTCGCGGTCGCGGCGGGGATTGCGGCGATTCCGGTGCTGCTCAGCGTGGTGGGTGCCCGTTCGGATGGCGCGCGAGACAATGCCAGCGGCGTGGCCACGGTTCTTTCCACGGTGGAACGACTCGCGCCGAACACTCCGGTCGGCGTGGTGCTAACGAGCGCCGAGGAGCTTGGACTCGCCGGAGCCCGCGCCTGGGCGCGAGTTCCGGCACGAGCTCCGGGCACCGCGATAAACGTGGATACCGTGGACGACGCGGGCGACGTGCAGATCATGTATACTGGCGCCATGCCTGCCGAGCTCGCCGGTGTGCTCGCGGAGGCGGGGAAGCGGGTCAAGCTGCGCTTTTCCGTTCGGCGCCTCGTGCCGGGAATTCTCACCGACGGAGTGGCGTTGGCCGCCGCGGGATGGCAGGTCGTGACCGTCAGCAAAGCCACGATGCGGACTCTCGCGCGTGTACACACCCCTGCTGACACCGCGGAGGGGATGCGCGCCGTAGGGATGAACGAGACGGCGGCGCTGCTCGCGGATGCCGTCGAGTCATTCTCGCGTGGGGGTTGATCGGTGGAAGAACTGCTCCTGATGCTGGCGCTGCTCGTCGGGCTCGTACTAATCCCATTCGGGCTTCCCGGGCTGTGGGTGATGGTCGGGGCGGCGCTGCTCTACAGCTGGGCCGCGCCCGATCGCCTCGGCGTGATCACTCTGCTGGGGCTCACCGCGCTCGCGGTCGTGGCCGAGGTGCTCGAGTTCATGACCGCGGGGCGGTACGCGCGGAAGTACGGGGGCTCGAGCCGAGCCGGATGGGGCGCGATTGCCGGGGGGATCGCGGGGGCCATCATTGGAGTTCCGGTACCGATCATCGGATCGGTGATCGGCGCGTTCGCCGGATCCTTTGCCGGAGCGCTGGCGGCTGAGTTGACGTTAGGAGGGCGCGTCGGCGCTGCGACCAGGGTAGCTACTGGCGCGTTGATCGGCCGCGCCGTGGCGACCGCGCTCAAGGTCGCGATCGGGGTGGCGCTGCTCGCGTGGGTCGTCCTGGTGCTGCTGCTCGATCGTTAGGACCCCTTCGGCTGACGGCGGGCAGGCGGCGGCCCGGCGCGGTTGACTCCCCGGCCCGGCTCCGTAGATTGCCTCAACGCCCCGCGCACGCTGCGCGGGGCGTTTCGCGTTCCCGGCGCGGATCTGCAGGCTCATTCGTCAATCGCAATCGCATGTTCGACAGCGCGACGCGCGTCCTGGTAATCGTTGGGGCGCAATGGGGTGATGAGGGAAAGGGAAAGCTGGTGGACGTGATCGCCGAGCGCGCCGACTGGGTGGTCCGATATCAGGGCGGAGCGAACGCCGGCCACACCGTACAGATCGCGGACCATTCGTTCATTCTCCGACAGATCCCGAGCGGGATTCTCCATCCCGGAGTCCGGTGCGCGATCGGCAATGGTGTGGTACTCGATCCCGATCAGCTGTTCACCGAGATGGGCGAGCTCGTGCGAGAGGGGATCGACGTCTCCGGACGACTGTATGTCAGCGATCGCGCTCATCTCGTTCTGCCGCACCACAAGCTCGTCGACGCCGAGAGCGCGGCGAGCAAGGAGATCGGCACTACGGCGCGCGGGATCGGCCCTGCATACGAGGACAAAGTAGCCCGCCGCGGCGTGCGAATCCTCGATCTCAAGCATCCGGACCGGTTGCGCGAGCTGGTCGAGCGCGGTGTTTCGCACTGGAACGACCAGCTCGTGGCATTCGGTTCGGAGAAGCGGGCATCGGTAGATCAGACGATGGGGTTGCTCGAAGGGCTGGCGCCGCGGCTGGTCCCGATGGCGGAGGACGTAGGGCTGGCGCTCCACCGGGCGATCCGGAATGGTGCAGCCGTGCTGCTCGAAGGTGCGCAGGGCTCGCTGCTCGACGTCGATCATGGCACCTACCCGTTCGTCACGTCGAGCAACACCACCTCGGGTGGAGCGGCGATCGGCTCGGGGATTCCGCCGAACAAGCTCGACGCCATTCTGGGCATCGTGAAGGCGTACACCACCCGTGTGGGCAACGGGCCGCTGCCAACGGAAATGGAGGAGCCAATGGCGAGCACGATGCGGAAGCTCGGGGCGGAGTTTGGGGCGGTGACGGGACGTCCAAGGCGCTGCGGCTGGTTCGATGCGGTGGTGGTCCGCTACGCGGCGCGCGTGAATGGGTTGACCGGGCTGGCGGTAACCAAGCTCGACGTGCTCGACACGCTCGACCGGATCGCCATCTGCACGGGGTACGATCTGGACGGCGGGGCGTCGGAAGAGTTTCCGGGCGACCTGGTGGCACAGGTGGCGCGCCCGATTTACGAATGGATGGAAGGATGGCAGTCGAATACGGGTGCGGCGCGAAATCTGGACGATCTGCCGGCGCCGGCGCGGCGATATCTGGACCGGATCGAGGAACTTGCGGAGACCCCGATCGCGTATGTGAGCGTGGGCACGCGGCGCGACCAGATCATCTCCGCGCGTTGAGTCACGTTAGGTACGGCCGGGAGTGCAGCGTTGCGGATGAAGCATGATTCGGTTGATGTGGTGATCGTCGGGGCAGGGCCCTGTGGACTCGCGGCGGCGGTCTCCGCGCAACGGGCGGGGTTTCGCACAACGGTCATCGAGCGCACGTGCGTGGTGAGCGGAATCGCGTCGTATCCGACCTACATCACCTTTTTTTCGACCCCGGCCAAACTTGCGATCGGCGGTGTGCCGTTCGTACTGGCTACGGAGAAGCCCACGCGGCGGGACGCCTTGGCGTACTATCGAGCGGTGGTGGAGTACCACGACCTGGATGTACGGCAGTACGAGACCGTGGTGGCGGTGGAGAGGTTGGAGGAAAGTCGGGGGCCGGGTGAGGGGGGGCAGGATAGTGAGGACCCGGAATCGACTCGAGGACGGGAGGTCCGGAGTGAGCTGGCGGCCGGTTCCGAAGTGGCGGGCGGACGCGGGGGGCCCCCCCCTAAATCCACATTACCATCCCCCCCTGGCCGCTTCACCACCATTTCCCCGCCACTCGGCGCACGGTTCCGCGTTCGCTCCGTGGAGCGGTCCGGCGCTGAGCGTACCACCGACGCGCACGCAGTCGTAGTCGCCACCGGATATTTCGGGGCGCCCAACCGCCTTGATATCCCGGGCGAAGAGCTCCCTCACGTCACACATCTCTACCGGGAGGGTCACGAAGCCTTCCGCCGTAATGCGGTCGTCGTAGGCGGGGGAAACTCCGCCGTGGAGGCCGCGCTCGACCTCCATCGCTCCGGCGCGCGAGTCACCCTCGTGCACTTCGGCCCCGACTTCGACCGAAACATCAAGCCGTGGGTCCTGCCGACCATCGAAGCACGAATGGATTCCGGGGAGATTGGCGTGCGATGGAACGCCCGGCTCGCGCGCGTCGATCCCGAGTTCATCACTCTGCAGACGGAAACGGGCGAAGAGCGAATTCCCGCCGATCACGTGTATCTCATGCTCGGCTACCAGCCGGAGATCGGATTGCTCCAGCAGCTCGGTGTGCCGATCGACCAGGAGACCGGTGTTCCGCGCCACGATCCCGCGACGATGGAAACCGCGGTCCCCGGCGTCTTCATCTCCGGCGTGATTGCGTCGGGATTCGATGCCAACAAGACCTTCATCGAGAACGGGCGTTTCCACGGCGATCTGATCGCCCGGCGGCTGACCGCGGAGGACTCGCCCGGAGCCAATCCGTCTCCGTCGTGACCCCCCGGAGTGCGTTAGCTTTCCGAACTCGTTCGGGCCGCCCCGCCTCTGCGGCCGCAGCCCTGCCTATCGACTCTGCACATTCTTCATGACCCCCGAGAGTTCCGCTCCAGACGTAATGGACAAGCTCGTGTCGCTATGCAAGCGGCGCGGGTTCATCTTCCAGTCTTCCGAGATCTATGGCGGCACCGGATCGGTATGGGACTACGGACCGCTGGGCGTCGAACTGAAGCGGAATCTGCAGGACCGGTGGTGGCGGGACATGGTGCGCGCCCGGGACGACATCGAAGGGCTCGACTCGGCGATTCTGATGCATCCTCGCGTCTGGGAGGCGAGCGGCCACGTCAGCGGTTTCGCCGATCCGCTCGTCGAGTGCCGCGCCTGCAAGCGCCGGTTCCGCGCCGACGAAGACAACATCAAAGGCACGCCTGGCACGCCTGACGTGCAGTGCCCGGTATGCGGCGCCAAAGGAACCATCGGCGAGTCACGGCAGTTCAACCTGATGTTCAAGACGTTCATGGGTCCGGTGGAGGATACCGCTTCCATCGTCTACCTGCGTCCCGAAACGGCGCAGGGCACTTACGTGAATTTCCTGAACGTGCAGCAGGCAACACGGCAGAAAGTGCCGTTCGGAATCGCGCAGATCGGAAAGGCGTTTCGTAACGAGATCACACCGGGAAACTTCATCTTTCGCACGCGTGAATTCGAGCAGATGGAGATGCAGTTCTTCGTGGAACCGGGCACCGACATGGAGTGGTTCGCCAAATGGCGTGCCTGGCGCATGGACTGGCACCTGTCGCTCGGCCTGTCCGCCGACCGGCTGCGGTACTACGACCAGCAGCCTGACGAATTGGCGCATTATGCCCGTGCCGCCAGCGACATTCAGTTCGATTTCGGTGGTTCGCTCGGCTTTTCGGAGATCGAAGGGGTGCACAACCGTGGCGACTTCGATCTCACGCAGCACCAGCAGTTCTCGGGAAAGAAACTGGAGTACTTCGACCAGCCGAACAACCGCCGGTTCGTCCCCTACATCGTCGAGACCGCTTGCGGCCCGAATCGGACGCTGCTCGCGCTGCTCGTGAACGCCTACCGGGAAGAGTCGGTCGAGGGCGAGGATGAGGGGCGTACGATGCTGGCGTTGAGCGCGGACCTGGCGCCGGTCAAGGCGGGGGTGTTCCCGCTGGTCAAGAAAGACGGCATGCCCGAGATGGCGCACCGGCTGGCCGATGATCTGAGGCCGAAGTTTGCCGTGTTCTACGACGAATCCGGCGCGATTGGCCGCCGCTACCGTCGACAGGACGAGGTCGGGACGCCATGCTGCATAACGATTGATGGGCAGAGCATCACCGATGGGACGGTGACGATTCGCGATCGGGACACCCTGTTGCAGGAGCGCGTAGCGGCCGAACGCGTGGCTGACGTGATCGCCGGGCGCATCGCGGCTGCCGCCGCATGACGAAGCACATGGCATCCCTCGCACCGACGTTCGCGCGGCTGCGCGCCCGCGGGGATGCGTTTCACGAGGCGCTTTCACGCGAGTACTACCTGTCGCAGTCGGGACTCAAGGCCACCGCCGAGCTGCAGCAGATCTACGTACAGTATGCCGACATCCTCGGTCCGGATGCGCTGGCGATGGTGCGCGAAGCGTTTCTCGGCGCGCCCGAGGGCTCGGAAGAACGACGCGGTACGCGCCTGATCGTCGATTGGCTGGTGGATGCACAGGCGCAGCGAGCGCTCGCCGCCATCGACGAGCGGGAGATCGCATGGGAGAATGCCGCTGTGCTCACGCTCGATGATGGGCGTCAGCTGCCTTACCAGCGCGCGGCGATCGAGATCGGCAACGCCGAGGATCGGTCCGAGCGGCTCCGGATCGAGCGTGCGCGAGCGGCGCTCGTCAAGCGCGAGCTGTCGCCATTGCGACGCGAACGGTTCGAGCGGGAGAAGGGCATCATCGAGTCAGTAGAGATCGCCGACGGCTACATACCGACGTTCGAGGCGATCAGCGGCATCGACCTGTCGGACCTCGCCAGGCAGTGCCGGGCATTTCTTCGCGACACTCAGGCAATGTGGGATGACACGGTCCGCGAGGCCGCGAAGAAGAAGCTGGGCCTTTCCACGAGCGAGTTGGCGCGTCCGGATGCGCTAGCCCTGATGCGGGCGAGCGAATTCGATCCCTACTTTCCTGCTTCGGCAATGGAGTCGTCGGTGCGCCGTCAGATGAACGAGATGGGCATCGATACACTCGCCGCCGGCCGCATCATCTTCGATACGGCCGACCGTGAGGGGAAGCGCGCGCGCGCCTTCTGCGCGCCGGTGCGTGTGCCTGACGAAGTGTACCTGGTGCTGCGGCCGCACGGCGGGCAGGGCGACTACCGCACGCTGCTGCACGAGCTTGGGCACGCACTCCACTTTGCGAATACCCGCTCCGATCTTGCCTTCGAGTATCGATGGCTCGGCGACAACTCGGTGACCGAGGGTTATGCGATGCTTCTCGATCACCTGCTTCACGATGAGGGATGGCTTCGCCGCTATACCGAGCTGACCGCCGAAACGCTGCCACGCTTTCTGCGCGCAGCCGGATTCGAGGAGCTGCAGTTCCTCCGCCGTTACTGCGGCAAGCTCATCTACGAAGTCGAGCTCTACAGCGGGCGCGTGCCCTGGGACGCCCTTCCCGATCTGTACGTACAGATTCTCACCGACGCGACGACGTTCCGCTATGACCCGGCTGATGCGTTCGTGGATGTGGACCC
>DATKDD010000081.1:0-3063 GCA_035512875.1 Gemmatimonadaceae bacterium
GCAGCAGCGGGGCGAGATCGTCCACGTCGCAGCGCGACGCGAACGATGGCCCGACATCCACGACCGCGAGACGGAAGCCCTCGCTGCGCAGCGCGGCCGCGCCGGCGATGAGCACCTCGTCGGCGTCGCGCGCGCGCACGACCACGACCCGATCGAGATCCACGCCCGCCCGCACCGCGGCGAGCGGATCGAACGAGGCGGACGGATCGATCCACGCCACCATGCCGCCCGCGCGCTGGGCCGCCGCCGCGACGTGGAGCGCGAGCGCGAGCTTGCCCGCGGTCAGCGGTCCAATGAACGCGAGCGGCTCCCCCGCCCGGATGCCGCCGCCGGTCACGCGGTCGAGGGACGTACCGGACGCGATGCGGCGCTCGCCCTCCTGGCGCTCCGCGATGTCACCGCGCAGCACGGCCCGGGTGCCGTACCGCATCTCGATGCGCGCAATGGCTTCGGCCAGCGATGTCGCTCCCACCTGGACGCTCCCCTTTTGCCGTCCAATCCCGCCAGCGCCTGGCCTCGCTGACTGGTTAGAACGTCTGTTCTAGAACATAGGAACAGGGGGAGCAACTGTCAAGAGATGCCGAAAAAGCCTTAAGAATCAGACTGTATGCAGTCTGCATGCTAGCATTCGACTACGATGGGCAGGCTTGTGCAAGTGCGTGACGTACCTGAGAACGTGCATCGCACGCTGAAGGCGCGCGCAGCGCAGAGCGGTATCTCGCTGACTGAATACCTACGCGCGGAGCTTGCCCGCATAGCCGCCCTGCCGACCCACGAAGAGATCCGCGCTCGTCTGCGACAGCGCACTCCAGTCCGGATGCCCCGCGAGACACCCGAGCTCATCATTCGTCGCCAGCGAGACGCCGGCCGCTGAGTGTCATCGACGCATCCGCGGTAATACACCTCCTGCTCGGTCTGCCAGGTCACGAGGTCGTGGAGCAGCACGTGTTCGACGTGACCAATCCCGCGGCGGCGCCCGATCTCATCAATGTCGAAGTCCTCCATACCCTGCGGCGCCTCGAGCGTCAGCGATACCTAGATATCGATCGGGCCGGCGACGCACTCGGCGACTTTGCGCTGTTGCCGATCGCCCGCTACCCGACGCTCGACTTCCTTGAGCATGCGTGGGAGCTGCGTCATAACTTCACGCCCTATGACGCCGTATACATCGCGTTGGCCGACGCGCTTGGGACACCGCTTGTCACCGCGGACCGTCACCTTGCCGAGGCGATCCCGGATCACGCCGCCGTCGAGGTGATTACCCTGCCGTGAGTCGGACGGCTCGTACCGAATGCGCGACGATGCGCGCCGCGGCGTCGCGATCGCCTCTCGGTGACGCGAAAGGCGCCTACCCGCCGATCTTCGCCATCTCGTATTCCCCCGGGCGCTGCGAACCAGGCCCTCCTGTCGCGCGTCTGAGCGCAACGCTCCGAACGCCGGCATACGACGCGAGCACCACCAACAACACGCCGCCGGCGAACATGCTGACGTCCACGCCCAGGAAGGTGCCGACGGAACCCATGGCCATAACGCCGAGCGGAACGATGCCCATCATCATCATCGTCTGAACGCTCATGACCCGGCCACGCAGATGGTCCGGCGTGCGCAGCTGCAAGAGCGTGTTCGCCATACCCATGAACAGCATCGCCGAAAAACCGACGAGGATCAGGATGGGCAGTGCGCCAAGCAGCGTTCGTTGGACGGCGAATGCGGCGAGGAGCAGACCGAGAGCGCCAGCGCTCGCGATCACAACCAGGCCACGACGTTTGAGGTTTCCAAGCGACGCGGTCGCGAGCGCGCCGGCGAGCGCACCCGCGCCCGATGCGGCCATCAGCCAGGAGAGCTCGACCGCACCCACGAGCAGGACCTGCTGCGTGATCGCCGGCAACAGCTGCGGATAGGGCCGCGCAAGCGTCGCGGACCCCGCGGTGAGGATCACGACCCACCGGACCACCGGGTCCCGGCGGATGTAATGAAGTCCCTCGCGGATCGAGCGCATCACGCTCTGACGTCGCGCGCGCGCGACCGGAGGGAGGTCCATGCGAAGCAGCGCCGCCACGATGGCGAGATACGAAACCGCGTTGACGGCGAAGAGACCACCAACACCGAGCGGTATGTAGAGAAGGCCCCCGAGCAGCGGCCCGATGAACTGGGCGCCGTTGAAGGCCGCGGCCGAAAGCCCCACGGCGCTGGACAAGTGCCGGCGGGGTACCAGGGCAGGGACCATGGACTGGCGCGTCGGTGCTTCGAACGAGTGCACCATCGAATTCAGCGCGCCCAGCAGCAGGACCTCCACGATGTTGATGCGCTCGGTGATCGTGAGGATCGCAAGCGTTCCGGCGATCACCGAGGCTGCGATCTGTGTCGTGAGAAGGAGCTGGCGGCGATCCGAGCGGTCCGCGACGACACCGCCGAAGAGTCCGAACGTGAGACCCGGGATCGCGCGAGAGAGCCCGACAAGACCCAGGTACAGCGGCGCGAAGTGCGGCACCCCGTCTCGGACCGCAAGCTGTACGACGAGATAACCCTGCCCGAACATCTGCATCCACATGCCGATGCTCGAGACCAGAAGTCCGACCCAGAACAGGCGGAAGTTGCGGGAGGCGAGAGCGGCGATGGTCGAGGTACGGCCCGGCTCGACAAGCGTATCGTCGCCCAGCCCGCTGATGAAGACAGCGGCACTCTCTGATCGGGGCCGCTGCTCGTCTGGCGTCCAGCGGTCCTTAGCTCCCATTCATCGATGAGTGTGCCGGGCTAGCGCGCGCGATGCTGGAGTCGTGCGGAGAGTGGCGAGAGTGCATGGGAGTCGAACCCACCACGGAACGCGAAGCGCCCCGTCAACGGTTTTGAAGACCGAGGACATCACCGGATGCCTCGCACTCTCCCGCGAGTCAGCAGATGAAGTGTCGGGCCAGGTGCCGTCGGGCGCCAGTGCGATCGACCATGGGGACGATCCTGCGTGCTCCCTGGAGTCGGTACTTTCGTCATCCCCGGCGTGACGCACGGCCCGTTTCAGCCGGCGTGGCCAGCGCGTTACGACTCCGTGGGGATCGAATGGCGCGG
>DATKDD010000082.1:0-5689 GCA_035512875.1 Gemmatimonadaceae bacterium
GACCGTGATGACGACGGGGTGAATGACAGTACCGAATATCGCATCGAACGGCGCAGGGCCGACGAGAAGGAACGCGAGGATCAGGAGAACGAGCGCCAGGAACGACAGCTGCTCGAGCGCGAGGAGGAAGCCCGTGAGGCAGAGCTGAAAGAGGTGCGTTACGATGAGCGTGCTCTTCGCGCGGAGCGTCCTATAGTCGTGGAGGAGCACGTCGTGAGGCGTCGCGTAGTCGATCCGGACGCCACCGACAGTCCGAACAGGTAGAGCGTAACGGGGCCGGCCTGTCCGGCCCCGTTTTCGCTTTCGCGCGCGCATCGGAGCCTTCCACTTTCTTTCCGTCTCATGTCAGACCGGGCGCCTGACGAGCGACGCCGTTTCGACCGGCCACGCCTGGGTCTCACCGCGGACGTACTGTACGGATTGCTGCGCGCCATCGGGCGGCACGCTCAGTCGTTCTACGCGGCGCTCGGCGCGTATCTCATCATTGGCGCGACCGTCGCCGGCGTGGCAGTCTGGGGATTCGCTGAATTCGCCAAGCACGTGAAGGAAGGCCGCACGCTCGACTTCGACCTTGCGGCCATGGAGTGGATGAGCGCCCACCGCATCGATCTCCTCGACATGTTTCTGCTCGACGTCACCGCGCTGGGCACGGGTCTCGTCGTACTGGTGATCGTCGGCGTTGCGGCACTCTTTCTAGCGCTCACCGAGCATCGATACTCGGCGATACTCCTGCTCGTGGCCACTGCTGGCGGACAGTTGCTCAGCACCGTTCTCAAAATGTTTTACGATCGGCCGCGTCCCAGCGTCATCGAGCCGCTCACGCATACGGCGAGCACCTCGTTCCCTTCCGGACACGCCATGAGCGCGGTCGTCGTCTACGGCACGGTGGCGTATCTGGCCGCCCGGCTTCAGAAAAAACGATGGCAGCGCTGGCTGACGATGCTTTCAGCGGCCCTCATCATCGTGAGCATCGCCGCCAGCAGGGTCTACCTGGGCGTGCATTACCCTTCGGACGTTCTGGCCGGTACGATAGGCGGCGCGGCCTGGGCGGCATTCTGCATGTCGGGGCTCGAAGCGGTTCGCGTATTCGCGGCGCGCTTTCGACCCTCCGAGCTCGAGCACGAGCGCGATCTCGATAAAGGCGAACGGGCGGCGGCCGGCCTTTCGACGTGAGCGTCCAATCTCCGGTCACTTCCACTTACCGGTCGCCGCGATGGGGGCTCGTGGCGCTCGGCTTCGCCTTCAGTATTCTGACGGCCGTGGCTTTAGGCGAACTCCTGCAGTCGGCCGGGGACTGGAACAGCGGATTTGCATGGGAGCAGTCGATGCTCCGCGCCATTCCGACCAGTTTGCCGCCGGTGCTCGACTGGCTCTTCCTCACACTTCCGTGGCTCAGTTCCAACACCGTCGTACTTCCGCTCGTGATTGTCGGGTGCCTCTGGCTCTGGCGGGTACGTGGCCGGCTGGATCTGGCCGTTCACATGCTGGTGGTGGACCTGGGCACCTTCGTCTTCACCCCGCTACTCAAGACGCTTTACGATCGACCGCGCCCGGCGCTTTGGGAGCATCGGGGACAATACGCCTGGTCTTCGTTTCCTAGCGGACATGCGATAATCGGCGTCGCTGTGTTCGCGACCATCGCCGTGATCGCGTACAGGGAGCATGGGAAGCTCTGGCCCGCGGCTGTCCTCGGAGTAATGCTCGCGGTGAGCCTCTGTTCGCGGCTCTACCTGGGGGTCCATTGGCCTACCGACGTGATAGCCGGCGCGCTGATTGGCGCCGTCTGGCTGGGCTTTACCCTCCGCGCCTTCCCCGCTGGAACAAAGCGAAGCGTTGACGACCGAGCCCCAAACTCCTAGTTTCGTGTCGCCGGGACCGGTCTCAGCGGTACCCCGGTTGCGGGCAGGGTAGTTCGGCGTCCCTCCAAGACACGCAACGGGAGAGTCGAGTTTGGCTTTTACAACGGACGCGAGCCGGATTCGGCTGAAGCTGCTGTGCGCGGCCACCATCATGGCATTCGTGGCGGCACCGGCAGGGCTCGCGGCACAGGGAGCGCTACAGCCCGCCCGGAGCAGCGAGGCGATGGCCGTCGAGCGGCGCATGGATTTCGGAGTTTTCGGGATGGCGGCTGCCACGGTGCGGGACTCCCTCGTGACGCTCGCGCGACAGCAGCTCGGGCGCCGCTACGTGCTCGGCGGTACCACCCCGGACAAGGGCTTCGACTGCAGCGGCCTCATTCGCTACGTACTCGCCAAGCTCGACATTGCGGTACCTCGCACGGCTGCTCAGCAGGAAGGAGTTGGCGCGACCGTCGCCAAGGACACCGCTGTTCTGCGTCCGGGCGACCTGCTGACGTTCGGTCGCGGCAATCGGGCCACCCACATTGGCATCTACGTAGGTGACGGTCGGTTCATTCACGCCAGCAGCCACGCAGGCCAGGTCGTGGAGAGCAGGCTCATCCGTCCTCCGGCCCGGCTGATCAAACCGTGGCGCGGCGCGCGGAGAATCCTGGCCGGTGCCGATAGCGTCATGGTGGCGTCCAGCGAAGGCTAGTTCCCGAGAGGCCGTGGAAAGCCGTTCTCCCCTATGAGTCCGGCGAGCCCGATTGGCCGGTTCCGCTTACGAAATCTTCGAACCGCTACGGCGCAGGCGCCAGAGGCTTCAGGATCCGCGTTTCGGTCCTGAACCTCGCGCCCGTCTCCGGAAAATCCAGTGCGCTCAACGAATCGGCGAGAATGGCGGCACGCGCGGTCGCATCAGGCTCCACCAGCCCCGCGGAACGCTGCCGAGTCGAGCGCAACGTCGCCTGGGTCACTCGGCCGCCAGAATCCAGGTCGGCGCATAGCAGGCCGCCGCGATTGAGCGGCTCCCCCATGGAGAACGGCCCGTAGGTCACGAGGTTGCCCAACGAGTACGCGATGAGCGTCTCGCCCCACCACTCGGCGCCTCGCATCACGTGCGGCCCGTGACCCACCACGAGTCCCGCCCCCGATTCAGCCGCCGCTCGTGCGAAGGCGACCATGTTTCCGCGATCAATGCCGATGAACATCTCGGTCGAGTCTGGAGTGCGCTGCGCGGAGATCCCCTCCGCGCCCATGTGCATGGTCACCACCACGCGCGGCCACCGTTCCGACGCGCGCGCCACGTGGCGCCGTACCGCGTCGAGCACACGTGGATCCGGACCACCAGACGTGCTATAGCCGAGGAACGCGACAGTGTCGCCGCGCGCGTTTGCCACCGGTGTCGGAATCGTATCCATCCCCGTCACCGCCACGCGTGCGGCCTCCAGCAAGCGACGCGTCTCGGCAAGGCCATCCCATCCGGCATCGCGGGCGTGATTGTTTGCCACGTTGCCGACCACGCTGGCGTTAGGGGCCACTCCGGCCAGCGCCGCCGCGGCCTCCGACGGCTGTCGAAACGCGTAGCACATCGTCGATCCGGGCCGGCACTTCTGTCGTGATACGGGACCGTTGCCGATCGCCCCTTCGACGTTCAGCAGTACGAAGTCGGCGTCCTCGAGCAGGGGTTCCAGCGGCGCGAGGAGCGACGCCGGAGGTGGCAGTGCGCGCACGCGTGCCACGCCGCGCGCGCCTGCCGCCCGGCGTGTCCACGTGGTGTCCAGGTTGGTACCTAACGTTACGTCGCCGCCGGCACAGACGCGCACTACGCTCAGCGAGTCGCTCGCTGCCATGGGAACGGCAGTCGTATCAATTGGTACCTGCTGAGCGGAGGTCGCCGCGGCGAGGCCGGCTATCGCGCCAACGGAGCACACGCACGTGCCTAGTGCGCGCCGCCAACCATATGTGGTTCGAAGAGACATGCGTGCACTCTCGTTAGTACGCGTGAGCGTGTCAAGAACGCTCCGCGAAATTCGTCTCCAATCGTTCTGGAGAGCGGGCCCGGCGCTCACGCCAGCCGCGCACTCTTCCGGTCCGGGAGCCGATACGTAGCTTCCGGGCATGCGACGATCCTTGCTAATACTGTCTCTGCTGTTTCCGGCTGCGCACGCGTGCGCTCCCGTGGCATCATCGCGATCGGCGCCTGATGCACCCATCGTGGCGATGGTCTACAACATCCATGCGGGAAAGGACGCGCGAGGCGTTCACAACCTGCAGCGAGTGGCAGAGGCGGTGCGAAGCGCCGATGCCGACCTGGTGCTCCTGCAGGAGGTGGATCGCCTCACCACTCGCTCCGGAGGTGAAGATCAGATCGCGCTTCTCGCCGCCCTCACCGGCATGCACTCGGCCTTCGGCAATACGCTCGATTACCAGGGTGGCCAGTACGGAATCGCGCTTCTTTCGCGGTGGCCAATCGTCCGCGATACGCTCTTTCCACTCCCGATCGAACCTCCGCAGACTCGTGCTGGCGGATCCTACGAGCCGCGTGGCGCGCTATACGCCGAGATCCATCGTGGCAGCGACACTCTCCATGTGTTCAACACGCACCTGGACGCGTCGAGAAACGACCAGTTCCGTCGTCAGGAGGTGCGAGCGCTGATCGAATTGGTGAGTCCGCTGCTCGATCGGGGAGCGGCGGTAATAGTGGGTGGCGATCTGAACTCCACGCCCGAGAGCGCCGTCATATCTCAGCTCACAGAGGGCAGGCTGACCGATTCCTGGCCGCTCTGTGGCACGGGAGACGGCTTCTCCTTTCCCGACTCGCTTCCGGTGCGCCGGATAGACTATCTATTTCTCTCCGCCGCACTCACTTGTTCCGGAGCGACGGTGCTGAATGCCCACGCCTCTGATCATCGCGCCGTAAACGTACGAATTGTCGCGTCACCGTGATCCCGGCGGCGCAGGCCATGCACCGGTCGTGACGCATGGCAATGAGTACCAGTGACCGAAGTCCGGAGGGCCCGTCGGCAGATGCCGCAAGCGACCCGGATTTGGAAGATTCGCCCTTAATTACCGATGAGCTCGCACGCAGGCCGGTAAGGGTTCCGGATCTCGACGCCGAGCATCGGGCGCTTCACGCAGTTGCGCAGCAACTCACGGCGAGCACGAGCGCTGCATTACAGGTAGTAACGGATGAGGCTGTCGCGCTCTGTTTGCGCGGGGACGGCGAGCGCAATGACCCGTACCCGGGAACCGCCGGCGTCAGCCTGCTCGAAGTGGACGCCTCCACCGGCGAGGCGGTGTTCCGCTGGACGGCGCTCTCGGGACGGCTGTCGGAATGCGTCGGCGCAACCACGCCACGCAGCTTCAGCCCTTGCGGAGTCTGCGTCGACCAGGATCGGACAGTGCTCTTCGCCCGTCCTGAACGCAGCTACGAATACCTGACGCGGATGGGCGAGCAGTTCGTCGAGCTGCTCCTCGTCCCCTTGCACGTAGGCGGAGCGCCGGCCGGAACCATCTGGGTCGCGTCACACGACGAGCGCAGGCATTTCGACTTCGAGGACGCCAGGGTATTGTCGAGCCTCGCTGCCTTTGCCGGGGCGATCTGCGATTCAGCGCTGAGCCGGGAATCGGCGGAGCACGCCCGCACAGTGGCTGATGACGCGCGCAGGCAGGCCGAGAAAGCGGATCGTGCCAAGAGCGAGTTTCTCGCGACGATGAGCCACGAGTTCCGCACGCCGCTCAATGCACTCACCGGTTACGTGCAGCTGCTCGACATGGGGCTGGCCGGCCCGGTCACCGACACGCAGCGTGATTTTCTTCAGCGGCTGAATGCGAGCGGCCGTCACCTG
>DATKDD010000083.1:0-3539 GCA_035512875.1 Gemmatimonadaceae bacterium
ACGTAGCACAGCATGTCGGCGCCGTACCACCCAATCATCGCCGCGCCGATCGCGCTCGTGATGTGATCGTATCCCGGCGCGATGTCGGTAACGAGCGGGCCCAGCGTGTAGAACGGCGCCTCCTGACAGATCTCCTTCTGCTTGCGCACGTTCATCTCGATCTGATGCATCGGGATGTGGCCGGGCCCCTCCACCATCACCTGCACGTCGCGCTCCCACGCGCGCCGGGTCAGCTCGCCCAGCGTCTCGAGCTCCGCGAACTGCGCGCGGTCGCTCGCGTCGGCGATCGACCCCGGCCGCAGCGAGTCGCCGAGCGATATCGTCACGTCGTACTGGCGGAGGATGTCCAGGATGTCGTCGTACCGCTCGTACAGCGGGTTCTGCCTGCGGTGCGCCATCATCCATACCGCGTGCAGCGACCCGCCGCGGCTGACGATGCCGGTGACGCGGCCGTGCACCAGCGCGAGGTGCTCGAGCAGGATCCCGGCGTGGATCGTCATGTAGTCCACGCCCTGCCGCGCCTGGTGCTCGATCATCGCCAACAGGTCCTCGGCGGTGAGCTCCTCGAGCTCCTTGTCCTGCTGCACCGCCTGGTAGATCGGCACGGTCCCGATCGGAACCGGCGACGCGGCGATGATCGCCTGCCTGATAGCGTCGATGTTCCCGCCGGTGGACAGATCCATCACGGTGTCGGCGCCGTACCTGATCGCCATCCGCAGCTTCTCCAGCTCCCCGTCCACGTCGGAGCTCACCGCGGAGTTGCCGATGTTGGCATTGATCTTCACGCCGGAGACCTTGCCGATGCACATCGGCTCGAGCGCGCCGGCGAGGTGATGGACGTTCGCCGGAATTATCAGCCGGCCCCGTGCGACCTCCGCGCGAACGAGCTCGGCGTCCAGGTCTTCGCGCTCGGCGACGAACCGCATCGCCTCGGTGATCTCGCCCTGCCGCGCGTAATGCATCTGGGTCCGGGCGGCGCCGGTCCCGTTCGATCCTGCGATCATCTTGACTCCCTACGCCGGTACTAGCCGGATCAGGTTATGAGGGACTCTCTCAGCCAGTGAAGGCACCCCTGTCTTCTACGAATATACCGACTTTCGGAGAGACATCGGCGATTTGGTTGGTGACCTGCAACCGCGACTTCGGACGAAGGACCATTGCGGCCTCAGGACTAACGGCCATCGCGGATCGGCGATTAAGTGAGGATTGCGGAGAGAAGCCATCCGCGTCTCTTCCGCTCGCTTCCGCTCATCCTCAGTCCTCACTTAATCCTCGATCGTCGATGGCGGTTAGTCCTGAGGCCGCAAGGGTCCTCAATCCGCAATCGCAAGCATGAGATATAAAAAAACGCGGCCACGAGGGCCGCGTTTTTCATTGCTGCAGTTCGTCTACTGCAAGTCGCCGCTCGCCGCGGCTCGCCCTTCGCGGACGTTGCCGCTGGGCATCGGCCGGGTTCTCGACGACGATGAGGTAGGACGGGTCGCCACGTCCCGCGGGCGCGAAGGGGCGCTGCGAACCACCGGACGACTTCCGCCCATGCGGCCGCTCCGGTCGCCCATCGTCACCCGACCCGTACCGCGCGTCCTGGGCGGAAAGCGCTCGTTGATCGCGATTGGGGTACGACCGCGTCCGGCTCCCGGCGGGATGCAACGGTCTTCGCCGACGTCGCCGCCGCGAAGCACGACGGTCCCCGCGATTCCGATGATGGTTCCCCAATCGGTGCCGCGGCTCCCCGTTCCGGAACCGCCATAGACGGGCTCGATCGCGCGCGGACGCGTCGTCGCGGCAACCTCTGACGGCGGCATTGGCTCCTCCGCCGCCACTTCAGGCTCCTCGACGATCTCGTTCTCCGGCTGCACGTCGGCTACGACCTGCGGCGTTGGCGAGCGGCGTGGGCGCTGAGCGCGGGTAGACCGGGCTACGGCTCTGGCCGGCGGAGTGGTGCGCTCAACCGCGCCGACGATCGCCGTCTGATCCGTGGAGAGCAACGCAAGCTGGAGATCCGCGTCGGCCGAGGCCAGGGCGAGATCTTTCTGCAGCTCGGCAGGCATGCGCGAGCCGTCGCCGCAACCGGCCGCGAGCAGAACTCCACACGACACGAGGACTTTCAATGCGCGATACATATTGCCTCCTGCGCGAACCGGTACGGGCTTGTACGGCATTCGCGCTGCAGTTCGATGGCGCCAGGTGCAACTGGCACGCCCTCGTTACATGCCATCCAGGCCGCGATAACCTTCTATGTTGTCCACCTGAAAAGACAATTCGTGTCGCGAAGCGAGGACACCTCTATGACCACGATCACATTCCTGGGGCGGCTCGCGCTGGTCGGACTGGCGGCGGGGATCGCGCTCGGTTGCGGGCCGGGCGCCGATACCGGCCTGACCGACGAGGAGCGCCGGACGATCGCCACGACGATCGAGCAGCGCGTGAAGACCGCCTACGACCTGGGCGGGCGCGACGTTCTGGCGGGGATGCTCAGCCTGTACCCCCGGGACGGTCCGGTCTACTCGGCGTCCGGCGGGTCGGTCACGACCACCCGCGACTCACTCGAGGTCGCGATACGCCAGTTCTGGAATTACGTGGGGCGCAACATGCGCGACCCGAAATGGGAATGGACGACGATGCGCGTGGACGTGCTGTCAGCGAACTCCGCGGTCATGACCACGACCTACCGCGTGCCGCACCTCACTCCCAACGGGGAGCCGCACGTCATCGGCGGCGCGTGGACCGCGGTGTTCGCCAGGAAAAACGGGGAGTGGGTGATAGTGCATGAGCACCTCTCCGACTCCCCGTCACCCTGACAAGGCTATTGGCTCTTGGCTATTAGCTGTTGGCTCAGCCAATAGCCAACAGCTAATAGCCAACAGCTAGAACTGCGGGTTCGTCGCGTCCGCGCTGACGTTGAGGTCCTCGTTCAGCGACGCGTCGCCGCTGATGATGCTCCGCCAGCTCAGCTCCTGTCCCTTCCGAAATCCCTTCTGCGTGACTTTGACGCCCTCCGGGGAGATCGCGACCATGTAGGCCTTGCCGTCGAGCTCCAGCTCCCGCTTGATGGTCTTGTCGAGCTTGGTTGCCATGTAACACGCCTCCGAATCGGGTGATTTGCCGGGTCCAGTTTTCTCTGTCGAGCAAGAGCTGTCGACTCTGTAACATGCAGCTTATCGCCTCGCAGGCGCTGCACAAGGCGTTCCGAGCCCAATTTAACCGCCTGGCTGCCCGGGCCGTCCCCCGCGAATGTACGCCGGTTACCGTCCATCGCAATACGCGAGCTGAAGCGTTCTCGCGGCAATGAAACGCATGTAACTGCCGGTCGTCATTCCTGCGGAGGTCCCACCGAACATGCCTGAGCGTTACCTGGTCCACCACTTCGAGCGACTCGCCTATCCGCTGAGGGCGCCCATGTTCACGGTCGGGCGGGGCGCGGACAGCGACATCGTCCTGCGGGAACCCACAGTGTCGCGCACCCACGCGCGGCTGATGCTGGAAGGCGACGACGCGATTCTCGAGAGCCTCGGCCCGACGGGAACGCGGGTGAACGG
>DATKDD010000084.1:0-3537 GCA_035512875.1 Gemmatimonadaceae bacterium
AAAGTTAATTCGGGGGGCGCAGACAACGGGGCGCCCTTGAAAAGTTGGCACGGCAAGCGCGCGATGGCATGTTCTTCCGACATGCAACTGGATCATTTGCTGCAGGCCGCGCTCGGCCCGTCCTATGTGGTCGAGCGCGAGCTCGGCGGCGGCGGAATGAGCCGTGTATTCGTAGCGTCCGAGCCGAGCCTGGGCCGCCGGGTCGTGGTTAAGGTTCTGCCCCCGGAACTGGCCGTGGGAGTGAGCCGTGAGCGATTTCGCCGCGAGATGCAATTCGTGGCGCAGCTCCAGCACCCGAATATCGTTCCGCTGCTCATGGCCGCTGAGGGACAAGGCCTCGTGTATTACGCGATGCCATACGTCGAGGGCGAATCGCTTCGTGGCAAGTTGAAGGTCACTCCGCAAATCCCGCTGGCGGAAGCGCTCGTAATCGCGACGGAAGTCGCGGATGCTTTGGCGTACGCCCACCGAAGCGGGGTGGTCCACCGTGACATCAAGCCGGAGAACATTCTCATCTCGGAAGGGCATGCGGTTGTGGCCGATTTCGGAATCGCGCGGGCGCTGAGCGCCGCCGCTCCGGATGCGGCAACGACCTCTGGGATGCGTGTTGGGACCCCTGCGTACATGAGTCCCGAGCAGGCGCTGGGCGAGGATGTGGACGCCCGCACCGACATCTACAGCCTCGGGTGCGTGCTGTACGAAATGGTTGCGGGAAGGTTGCCGTTTTCCGGCGAGAATGCGCAGGCGATGCTAGCGCAACGGATGCTCGGGCCTCCCCCGCGCCTGCACGCATTTATCGCGAACGCGCCTGCCGCGCTGGATGACGTCCTGGAGCGCACGCTGGCGCCCGATCCGAACGACCGGTTCGCGAGCTCGTTCGAGCTGTTCGACGCCCTGAGGTCGGTGCTCATAGCGCCCTTGCGGGCGCCGGTCGAAGCGCCCCGGACCGGCGGAAACGAGAACGCGTGGAACCGACCGGGTCACACCAAGGCCACCAATCTTCCTCTTCCAGCCACGCCGCTCATCGGGCGCGAGCGCGAGCGCGAATCCGTCGTCGCCCGACTCAATCGCGACGACGTGCGTCTGCTTACGATAACCGGGCCCGGAGGCGTCGGGAAAACGCGGCTCGCGGTCGAGGTGGCCAGAGCGCTCCTTCCTTGTTTTCGTGACGGGGTCTTCATCGTTCCTCTGGCCGACAGCACGGATCCCGCGCACCTCGCCTCCGCTATTGCGCACGCGATTGGCGTGACTGTACCGGAGACGAACTCTCCTATGACAGCGCTGTCCACCGAGCTCGCCGCTCGCCAGTTACTCCTTCTGTTGGACAACTTCGAACAGCTCCTGGCCGCTGCCGCCGACGTCGGCGATCTCCTCGGCGCAGCTCCAGAACTGAAAATCATCGTCACCAGCCAGGCTCCGCTGAGGATACGGGCGGAGCACGAATTTGCCCTGACGACCCTGAGCGTCCCGGCGTCGACTACCGCGCCGGCGGCAGAACTCGGCACGTACGGCGCGGTTCAGCTGTACGTGCAACGCGCGCGGGCCGTGAATGCCGCTTTTGCACCGGTGGCAGACGACCTTCGCGCGATCGCGGAGATTTGCGCGCGACTCGACGGACTGCCGTTGGCGATAGAACTGGCGGCAGCCAGGAGTAAGATCCTTCCGCCGCGCGTGCTCGTCGGGCGGCTACGGAGCGGCCTCGAGCTCGCCGCAAGCGGCGCCAGGGACTTGCCGGAGCGCCAGCAGACGATTCGGGCAGCGATAGAATGGAGCTTCAATCTCCTCGATCCGGGTGAGCAGGGGACTCTCATGCAGCTTTCTGCGTTCAGTCGCGGCTGTACCATCGACGCCGCCGAGGCTGTGTGCGATAGTGGTAGGGAAGGCGGAACGGAAGTGCTTCAGGTCATCGCGTCGCTCGTTGACAAGAGCCTGCTCGCGGTGGACCACCAGGCGCGCACCACGCCACGCTTCGTGCTGCTGCAGGCAATCCGTCACTACGGGCTGGAACGATTGCGAGAATCCGGCGCCGAGGAGGCTGTGCGTCGGCGGCACGCGAACTACTTCGTGACCTTCGCGGTTGGCGCGGAGCCGCACCTGGCAGGCGCTGAGTCAGACGTCTGGCTTGACGGAGTAGAAGCGGAGCATGAGAACCTCCGCGCTGCATTCGACTATCTGGTCGCGGGCCGCGAAGATTCCGCGCTCCGGCTTTCCATCGCCTTGTGGCGTTTCTGGATTACTCGAGGCTTCGCGCGGGAGGGATTGGAGCGTATGCTCGCGGCGTTGGACGCGTGCGAGCACTCTTCGTCCGACTTGCGCACCAAGGCGCTGTATGCCGCCGGAGTACTGGCCGACACGCTCGGGGATTATGAACGTGGCCGGAACCTGTTCGAGGACGCGCTCACCATTTTCCGTCGTACCGGCGACAAGTGGGGCGTGGCCAATTCCTTGAACAACCTGGGTGTGCTCGCGGTCCGTAGGGGAGATCGCACCGGCGCGCGGCAGTTGTACGAGGAAAGTCTCGAGCTTTGGCGCGAGCTCGACAACCGGCCGGTGGTCGCGCTGTCGCTCACCAACCTCGGGAACGTCGCCATGAGCGACGGCGACCACGCACGCGCCGACGCGCTGTACCGCGAGAGCCTGGAGCTATTTCGATCCCTCGGCGACGGACACGGGGTCGCACTCGCCTTGGGCCATCGGGGCGATCTGGAAAGGGCGAGGGGGCGATTGGACGAGGCGTGCACGCTGTACGAAGACAGTTTTGCGATTTACGAGCAGTTGGGGAACAAAGCGGGGGCCGCGTCCGCTGCCGCAGACCGGGGTGACACGGCCATCGATGCGCGCGACCCAGGCTCTGCGCGCCAGTTCCTGGAGGCAGCGTTGAGCCTGTACGGTGACTTGGGAGACACGCTCGGCATCGCACGCGTGCTCGAGCGCTTCGCGGCGCTGGCCGCGGTCGAGGGACATTCGGCCCGGGCGATTCAGATTATCGCGGCCGCCGGAGCGCTGCGAACCCAGCTTGGGGTACCGCTGTCGGAGCACGAGGCAGAACAGATTCGCCGCCGCCTAATCGCCGCCACAGAGAAATTGAGCGAGTCCGAATCTGCGGCAGCGGCGGAGCGCGGGAGCAGCATGTCCGTCGCGCAGGCCATCGAGTTCGCGCTTGGCTGACGCGGTAGCTGAGCCTGCCGCAGCGGCCCGACCGCTTGCGCGCGCGGTAGCAAAACGACATCGTGAACTGAACACCAGAGACGCGAGGAGAGCTGATGCCGAGGTATATGGTTTCACGAACGCTACCACCGCTAACGTCGCAGGAGCTCGATGGTGTGGGCAGGAAGGTCGTCGCGGCTTGCGACGAGGTTGGCGGAATGAAGTGGATCAGAAGCCATCTGACCGCCGATGGGAAGCATTCATTCTGCGAATTCGAGGCGCCGAATCCAGACGCGTGCCGGCAGCACGCTTCAATCGCCGGATTGCCGGTGGATGAAGTGATTCCGCTGGGAGCCGAGCTAGGACCGGACCAGTTCCGCTAGGGCTGGT
>DATKDD010000085.1:0-34215 GCA_035512875.1 Gemmatimonadaceae bacterium
CGCGATTATGCGGCCAAGTACATCGTCGGAATGCCTTACGTTGTCGGCGTCATACTCTCTCCCCAGGCACGGGCGGCGCTCAATCTGGTGCCTGACGATCTGATCGCCGATTCGGAGGCTCCATGAGCTTTCGTCTGGTGGGATTCGCGACGGCCGCGTTTGCTCTGGCGACCGGCGTGACCGGCGCCGGCGCTCAGGTGCAGCGCATGCTTCCCGGGACATCTCGTGAGGCACCGGACACGGCAACGGTGGATTTCGTGACGGGAGGCGTGCGGGTGATCTTGCGGCGAAACGCCGCCAACGATGTCGTGGCCGCCAATCTTTACCTGCTGGGCGGCGTCCGACAGGTTACGGACGAGAACGCGGGAGTCGAAGCGTTCGTCCTCGCCGCCTCCGAGCGCGGTACGGCCAGGTTCCCGAAGAACCGCGCCCGCCTGACGGCTGAATCGTTGGGAAGCACCTTCGTCATCGAGCCGACTGAAGACTGGACGATGTTCGGCTTCCGGGCGCTGCGCACGACACTCGACAGCACCTGGGCGTTGTTCGCCGACCGGATCATGTTGCCGACGCTGGACGTAAAGGACGTCGAGCTGATTCGCGCCCAGCTGATGTCCGAGGCCCGCGGGCTTCGTGAGTCGCCCGACGCACTCGTACACCTCCTTGCCGACAGCCTCGCTTTCGCCGGCCATCCCTACGGGCTCTCACCGATAGGCACGGAACGCTCGGTCGCCGGCATGACGAGTGCCGCACTTCGCGCCTATCGTGACTCGCACTTCGTCACATCGCGAATGCTGCTGGTGGTCGTCGGCAACGTGGAACGCGCAGCCATTGAGCGACTGGTCGGCGCCACGCTCGTCAGGTTGCCGCGCGGCTCCTACGAGTGGACCGCACCCGGAGCGCCGCCGGCGCATGATGGAACGCTGACGGTAGTGCAGCGCTCGCTACCGACGAACTATCTCCTTGGCCGGTTCAGCGGCCCGCCCGCTTCGGAGTGGAGCGACTATCAGGCATTGCGGGTGGCAATGGCGATTCTGTCCGGACGTTTGTTCAATGAGATCCGGACGCGCCACAACCTCACTTACGCGGTGGACGCGCCGTTCACCGACCGGGCCATTTCGTCAGGCGGGATCTACATAACGACCGTGTTCCCCGATTCGGCGCTGACGCTGATTCGCCGGGAGGTGGTACGGCTCCAGACCGATCTCGTCGAGCCGTCGTCGCTCGCCAGGCTGGTACAGGGATTCCTCACCGAATATTTCCTGGACAACGAAACGAACGCCGAGCAGGGGGATTTTCTGGCGCGCGCGGCGCTGTACCGCGGCGATTATTCGGCAGCGGGCGAATTCGTCGAGGAGCTGCGCCGCGTCACACCGGAGGACGTGCGTCGCGTGGCGCGGCAGTACATCCGGTCGCTACGGTGGGCGTACATCGGTAATCCGGCGCGGATCACGAGCGCCCGGGCGACCGGCCTGGAGTGAATCCTACTCAGCCTTCCCCATCCGTGGATTGGGGTACCGGGTCGTTCACGTCTCGTAAGGCAGGCGCTTCGCTGGGAGCCGGGAGAGGCGCATGATGCGTGGCGAGCGCCCCGTACAACGCCCCAACTGCGGTGCCGGCGAGCGCCACTCCGCCTATCGGGAGCAGGTCCCATGGCTCGATCAGCGGAATGAGCCACGGGGTAATGGCTCCGAATGCGGCGCCGAGCACTGCGCCGAGCGCGGCCGAGCTCAGCACCGTTTCATTACCGGCCCAGCGCATCAGGGCCGTGTGCATCACGCTGGCGATGAGCGCCGTGGGAAGTGCCGCGATGTAGGTTCCAATGAAAGCGAGCAACGCCAGCAGTATGGAAGCGAGCCCATTCCCATCGAGCAGCGCAATTACGAGGTACCCCGCGGCGATGACGCCGGCGATCAGCGGCATGACCCTGCGCAACAGCACCAGGGCGCGATCGACATACCCTCTTCCGCGCGCCGGATAGAGCGGCGGCGGGCGGTCGGCGTCGAGGTAGAGCGCGAGCAACTCCGACACACCGTCCTGAAGCATTGCACGGGCGTGCTCGGGGGTCGTCGGCTCCGAACCCGGCACCTCCACCGGTAGCTCGATGACGTCGACGAGCTCCCCGTCCCGGTAGAACCAGACCGACGCAGCCGATTCCCGCATCCCGGCGACGTCCGAGCGGTCGGTTATGCCACGGTAGTCTGCCCGTAGGCGGATGCGCGCGAGCGGCTCCTCATAACGTGTCAGCACTTCCAGCGCCGCCGCGTCGATCCCGGACACCAGATCCGATCCCATGGCGAATCATAGCGGTGGGGGCGAGAGGGTAAAGCGGGAATCGGGAAACGGGAACCGCGACGGGACGGGGCTCCGGCCCACCTCTAGCAGCGCTTTTCCCGATTTCCCATTTCCTGTTTCCCTTTTCCCGCTCAGCTGCTTCTCGAATCACACGGCCTTAACCTCGCCTACCAGCTTCGTTATCGAGGACTTTGCATCGCCGAACAGCATCGAGGTCTTTGGATTGTAGAACAGGTCGTTCTCGATACCGGCGAAGCCCGGATTCATGCTGCGCTTGAGGACGATGATGCTCTTCGCGTGATCCACGTTCAGAATCGGCATGCCATAAATCGGGCTCGCGGGATCGGTACGTGCAGCGGGGTTCACCACGTCGTTCGCGCCGATTACGAGCGCGACGTCGGCTCGGTCGAATTCCGGATTGATGTCATCCATGTCGTACAACTTGTCGTACGGCACATTGGATTCGGCAAGCAGCACGTTCATGTGTCCCGGCATGCGGCCGGCAACCGGATGAATGGCGTACTTCACCTCTCCACCTCGCTTCTCGATCTGCTCGGCCAGCTCCCGCACGGCGTGCTGCGCCTGCGCCACCGCCATTCCGTAGCCGGGGACGACGATCACCGAGCGCGCATAGGCCAGTTGAAGCGCGGCGTCTTCGGGGGTGATCGATTTGACCGTGAGCCCTTCGCCGGTGCGCCCGGACGCCACCGCGGAGACGCTCCCGAAGGCGCCGAATAGCACGTTGGTCAACGAGCGGTTCATCGCCTTGCACATCAGCTGGCTCAGGATGATGCCTGACGATCCTACCATCGCGCCTGCGATCATCAGCACGTGGTTGTTGATCACGAACCCCGTCATTGCCGCGGCGATCCCGGAATAGGAGTTCAACAGCGCGATCACCACCGGCATGTCGGCGCCGCCGATCGGCAGCACCAGGAACACGCCAAGCAGCAAGGATATGCCGATCACCACGTAAAAGGGCCACAGCAGTGCCTCGGCCGTCACCAGCTGGTACGCGCTCAGCGCCAGCACCACCAGTAACGCCAGCGCGTTCACGACCTGAAGCCCTGGAAAGGTGACCGGGCGGCCAGTGACCAACTCCTGCAGCTTGCCGAAGGCGATCAAACTACCGGTCAGCGTGACTGCTCCGATGAGGACCGCCAGCTGGATCGCGATGCCGTTCATCAACGGCACGTTGCTGCCGACGAGCTCCGACCGCAGAAACTCGGCGCCGCCGACAAGGAGCGATGCGCCACCACCGAAGCCGTTGAGCAGCGCCACCATTTGCGGCATGGCAGTCATCTTCACCGTGCGCGCCATCCAGATGCCTAGCGCCGTACCGACGATGATGCCGGCGATGATGACCTGGTACGAGACGATCTGCCGGTCGAACAAGGTGATGGTGATCGCGATAAGCATCCCGATCCCCGACAAGCGATTCCCCTGCCGCGCGGTCGCCGGACTGTTCAGCTTCTTGAGGCCGAGGATGAAGAGGACGGCGGCGAGCAGATAGCTCAGCTCGACCAGGGCGTGAGGTATCATGCTTCCTTGTCCCGCTTGAACATCTCGAGCATTCGGTCAGTAACCACGTATCCACCGGCCACGTTGAACATGGCGAAGACGATCGCCATAAAGCCGATTACGGTGGAGATCCAACCATGTCCCCCGCCGGCGACGACCAGCGCGCCCACGATCGTAATGCCGCTGATGGCATTCGCGCCGGACATGAGTGGCGTGTGCAGGGTTGGCGGCACCCGGTGGATCAACTCGAATCCGAGAAAGGTGGCGAGGGTGAAGATGACGATGTTGATCATGGGCAGGCTGAGCCGGAAACCGGGAAATGGGAATCAGGAACTCGGGGCGGACAGCAGCATGGCGCTGACGATTTCGTCCTGCTCGTCAAGCGCGAGCGCGCCCTCGGGCGCCAGGTGCTTGATGAGCGTCTCCAGGTTGCGGGAGAACATCTGGCTCGCGTGAAGCGGCACTGTCGACGGCAGATTCGTCGGTCCGAGGATCGTCACTCCGTTCACGGCGACCGTCTCGTCAGGTTCGGTCAGCTCGCAGTTGCCGCCCGCCTCGGCGGCGATATCGACGATCACCGAGCCCGGTCGCATCGAATGAACCATCTCGCCGGTGATCAGCCGGGGCGCCGGCCGCCCGGGAATGAGCGCCGTCGTTATGACGAGATCCTGGTCGGCGATGTGCTTGCCGATCGTCGCCAGCGTGCGGGAGTGCTCGTCCTCGGTCTGCTGCCGCGCGTAGCCGCCGGCGGTCTCGGCACTCTGCGCCACCGCCTCCGAGCTGACGAACGAGGCGCCAAGGCTCTGCACCTGTTCGGCGGCGGCGGGCCGAATGTCGAACGCGGACACGATCGCCCCCAGTCGCCGGGTGGTGGCGATCGCCTGCAGTCCGGCGACGCCCGCGCCGAGCACGAACGCACGGGCCGGAGCGATCGTACCGGCGGCGGTCGTCAGCATCGGCAGGAATTTCACCAACTGCGCCGCCCCGATGAGCGCGGCCTTGTAGCCGGCGACCGTGCTCTGCGACGAGAGCACGTCCATTGACTGCGCCTTCGTTATGCGCGGAACCTTCTCCAGCGACAGCGCCTTGACGGAGCGCTCTCGCAGGGCGACGCTCAGATCGCCCGCCGTCGCCGGCTGCAGGAGCGCGACCAGCAGGCTTCCTTCCTTCAGCAGCGCAACCTGCTCCATTGACGGTCGGCGAACCGCAAGCACCAGTTCAGCATCGGCGGCGCTCGCAGCATCCGGGACGATGGTGGCGCCGGCAGCGGCGTACTTCTCGTCGGGGAATCCGGCCGCGATGCCCGCCGCGCTTTCGACCCGGATCTCGTGACCAGCTTTCGCTAGGCGCGCGACACCGTCGGGAATCAGCGCGACGCGACGCTCTCCCGCCGCCCGTTCGCGCAGTACGCCAATGCGCATCAGCTCCGCCTCCTGGCGCGTTCCACGCGCACCTTGTTTCGAACCATCGCACCTTCGACTCGGAAAAGTCGTCGCTACGGTACACCGTCACCGCGCCGCTCACAAGGTTGGCCGCGCTTCGATTGCCACACGCCGTCATCATTGTCAACATGCACGAATTGCCGTGCAAGGCGGCGTCCGGCCCTATCGCCGCGACACGACGGCACCGATCTTCTACATGCCGGTCCCGAGCAGTTGTTAGCGCCCTTTCCCTTGCGACCGCCGCTCTATGATCGCTCGCATCTGGTTCGGAATTGTGCTCGTACTCGCATCTTTCGTCTCTCGAGGTGCGGCGCAGGAACGCGTGGTGCAGCGCCATGGTTTTTCCGATGGAGAGGGAAGGCTGATGGCGTTCTACTCCGCGGGGCTCACGTTCTCGCCGGTTGCCGCCCCGCGCGAGCGCGCGCGCGGCGATCTCGCGCTCGGCCTGGAGCTGGGCTACCTGCCGCCGCTTTCAACCGAGCAGCGCCGTGTCGGTGACAAGCCCGAAGCGACCAATCTCGCGCCGATCTTTCCGCGCCCGCGCATCTCCTACGCACTCACCGACCGCGTAACTGTAGAGGCGAGCTGGATCCCACCGATCGAGTTCTTCGACGTGAAGGCCAACCTGGCCAGCCTCGCCCTCTCGTGGACCGCACCTGCCAGCGGGGCGCTGCGATTCACCCCGCGCCTCGCCGGCACCCTCGGTTCGATTGAAGGGGCAATCACGTGCTCCGAAGAGCTTTTGAGCGGCTCGATCGATCTGGCCGTGTATTACGCGCTGGTTTGCTACGGCAGGGAGAGCCGCGATGAGTTCTTTCCGCGGCACATACTTGCGGAAGTGACGGTCGGATGGGATCGCGCGAACGCGGCCGTGGAACCGTATGCGGGGATCGGCGCCCGCCGCGACTGGGCACGGTTCGACATCGGTGTGATACGCGCCGATGGGTCGCGCGAGCCCGATCACCCGATTCTCGAGCTGCGCGCCCTTCGTCCGTACGGCGTGCTGGGCGCCACGGTTCGCGCGGCAGCACGCGTACG
The DNA here is from genome assembly GCA_035512875.1 of Gemmatimonadaceae bacterium. GTDB lineage: Bacteria > Gemmatimonadota > Gemmatimonadetes > Gemmatimonadales > Gemmatimonadaceae > JALZIF01. The sequence continues at coordinate 6,294 of DATKDD010000085.1, forward strand.
CGCAACGGCCGAGATGCTCTATGCGCCGGGAAGCATTCTCACACTTCGCCTTCAGGGGACGATCGATGCGATCAGGCGTTAGGGGTGGGCTCGCGGCGGCCACCCTCTGCGCTGCCGTGGGCTCGTGCGCCGACTTTTCGGGGACCGAGGATCCCGCGTTCGGACTCCCCGATGTGGTAGTGGCTCAGCCTTCGTTCGCCGCGGACGTGCAACCGATCCTCAAAATGCGGTGTGCAGTGGGTGGCTGTCACACCCTCGCCTCAGAGCAAGGGGGGCTGGCGCTCGATGCGACTGTGTCGTACGATGAGTTGGTGGGCGTGCCAGCGACTTCGAGCGCCAATGCGTACCTACGTGTAGCGCCCGGGAACGCGGCGGATTCCTGGCTCATTCGGCGCGTCCGCGCCGATCCCGCACTGCGAAACGGTCTAACACGGATGCCGCTCGCCACGCTCCCGCTTACCTCCAACCAGATCAGTACCATCGTGAACTGGATAGATCAGGGGGCGCCGCGAAACTAGAACGCCTGTGACCGGCGGCACAGTCCGCCCGGGCCCCGCACTGCATCATTAATCAGCCGGTGTGCACGCGCACACCGGTCGGCGTCTCCGGGAGGGGAATGCACATCGTCTGTATTGCACGACACCCAATGCTGAGCGAGCACATCGCTGCGCTCTGCGTTTCGGCCGGGGGCGTCGGAAACCCCGCGGTGGGAGCCGACGAAGGGATGCGCCTTGCGCGAGCGGTGCGGCCGGACGCTGTGCTCTGCGAAGTGGATCTGCTCGTTCCGGAGACGATGCGCACCTGGGAATCCGATCTCCAGCTGGGCGGCATTCCATTGCTTGCGGTCAGCTTGACCAGACGGCAGAACGAGGTGCCGATGCTCGCCGGTGCCCCTGTATCGGGATACCTGTACCTGCCCACGCTCGCCGACAACGACTTGCGCCGCGCGCTTTCCGCCGCCACTCGTGCCACCCCGTCGCCTTCGGATGCCTATCGGTGGAGCAGGACCGAGGAGCATTCACCGGTCGCCTGACGATGATCAGGCACCGCCCGCTGGCCGCCGCGCTTTTGTGCGCCGCCGCCGCGTGCGGAGAGGATCCCGCCCCGGCTTCGGACAGCGCCACCGCTCATTCCGAGAGCCGCACGGCGACACTCGATATGGATTCGGTTGCCGCTGTGCAGCGTGCCGAGAGCCTCGCGGTGGCGCAGGATGCATGGAACCGGAGCGAGGTGACGAGCCGGCTCGAGGCGGCGGGGCTGGTAGTCCGCGACCTGGGTCGAGAGGTGCGGGCGCCGGGATTCAGCGTCCCCGGCGTCACACTTTCAGTGAGCGGCGGCGAGATCGTCGTTTTTCTGTACGAAAGCGCCGTGTCGCGATCGGCCGATACTTCGGCTCTCGATTCCGCCTCTGCCGCTCCGCCCGGCACCGCGGCATCGTGGCCCGATCGTCCGCGACTCATCACGTCCGGCAATCTGGCTGCATTACTCTTCACCGATCGTGAGCAGCTGGCCGAGCGCGTGCGCAACGTGTTGACCGCGCGACACGTGGGCGGGGGATGAGATGCGGGACGAGGGAAGCGCGACGCGCGACGCGGGACGAGGGACGAGGGAAGCGCGATGCGGGCTGCGCGATGCGCGATGCGGGCGAATCGGTGAGGTGAATGTCCTTCGCTTCCCGCCTCCTGCGTCGCGTTCCCTCGTCGCGCGTCGCGCTTCCCTCGTCCCTCGTCCTGGATGCGAAAAGGGCCAGGCATTTCTGCCTGACCCTTTTCCGTGGAGTACCGTACCCAATTGCTTACGGGCAGTCCGGCACGCCTTCCTTCTGGCCAGCGGCCACGCTAGCACCGACGGCGACCGTGCACGTCCTGCTGGGGACCAGCGCGTGAACGCCGGTCGCGAGCCAATCGGCGGCCGTCGCACCCAGGACGGGTGTTACCGTCACGTTCGTCGACGGATCGAAGTTCAGCGCCACAAGGTCGGTCGTGAACGCCTGATTGTCGGAGAAGAAGCCTTCCTGAGCGGTGACGAGGTTGCGGAGATCGGACTTGACGGTCGCGATGTAAGCCTTCTCCTTCGTCGTCGCGAACTTGGGGATCGCGATCGCGGCAAGAATGCCGATAATCACGACCACGATCAAAAGTTCGATAAGCGTGAAGCCCTTCCGGGTATTGCGCAGCATTGTCGTACCTCACGGGGAGTGGTGCAACGGCGAGGGCCAGAGTGCCTTCGCTCGACCACTGCAAAAGCACGGTCGGTGCCACACTCGAGACCATTTCTAAGTGCGCCTCAATCAAGCATTTAGGTAGGGCTGTACCGAAACGTTCCGGCCTCCAAAGGTTGCGCTTTGCAACTCGCAAGGCAGTCTGCAATGTGGCGGGCGCGCCGCGTGGGGGGGTTGCTACCCGCTCTTCAGAGGGTGATGTAGAGGGGGTCCTGTGTGGTGCAGAACTTGCCCCCCGCGCCCGCGGCCCCGAAAGCACCTGATTGAGACGCCTACCTTTCGACCCTGTGGCGCCCCTGCTGCCGCTTCCTTCGCTACTAGAGGCCGTCCTGCATCTGCTCGACGACGGCATCGCCGTGCTCGGCAAAGACGGGCGGATCGTATTTGCAAACGAGGAGATGGAGCGCGCGCTTTGCCTGGAGGGCACGGCGCTCGTTGGGGCCATCGGCAGTGAGGCGTTGGTCGAGTTCTTTCCGGACGCGAGCTCTCTTCGTCCTAATAAGCACGCGGCGGGTGTTCCGGCTCGTCGTGTGGAGCGCATGACTGCCGCCGGTCCTCGAGTGTATGAGGTCTCGGTCGAGGGGCTGGCGCAGGGTGCTCTCGTAGTTCGGGCAAAGGACATATCGAGCCGAGTAGAGGCCGAGCGGTTGGCACGGTCGCAACTCGCGGAAAACGAGTCTTTCCGCGTTGTCGCCTGCCTCATGGCTGAGGAACGTGATGTTCGGCAGGTTCTCGAGCTACTCTCCGCGCAGGCCGCTGCGCAGTGCGAGGGCGACGGCGCCACGGTCATTCAAATTGAAGGAGAGCGGGGGCGGGCCGTGGCGTCGGTGGGCTTGCTCACTCCGCTTCGCGGTCGCGAATTCCTGATGGGGGGCTCGCTAGCCGAGTCGGTGATACGGAATCGCACTTCAGTGGCGATTACGGATTTCCTTACCCAGTATCCGGATCATCCGTGGTCCGACGCGGCGCGCGAAGTGGGCGCGGGCCCTGTCGTGCTTGCTCCCTTGTTCGCGCACGACTCCTTGATGGGCATCGTCACCGTGGTGCGGGAACGAGGTCGAGAGGCATTTGCCGACCCGGAGATTCGCCGGATCCGGGCATTGGCCGACCAGGCGGCACTCGCGCTGTGGAAGTCACGGCTGCTCGATGAGGCCGAGGCGGCCAACCAGGCGAAGGACGAGTTCATCGCCGTCATCTCTCACGAGTTGCGCACGCCGCTCGCCGCCGTCGCCGGGTACGAAGAACTTCTCGCCGAGGAGATTCTCGGCCCACTGAACGAGGAGCAGCATAACGCCGTCGACCGGATGCGTTGGAGCACGAAGCTTCTCACGAGCATCATTGAAGAGATACTGACCTTCTCGCGCCTCGAGACCGGCGAGGTGCACCTCAATGCCGAGTCGACGAGCGTGCGGGCGCTCCTCTCATCGGCCGGGGCGGTGGTGGAGCCGCTTGCCACCGCGCGCGGACTGGCGTTCAGCATCAATGCCCCTAACGAAAAGATCCCTCTCACGACCGACGCGGATGTGGTGCGCCGCGTGCTGGTGAACCTCGGATCCAACGCAGCGAAGTTCACGCAGCGGGGAGGCGTGGAGCTGAACGGCATGCGCGTTGGTAGCCGGGTCTGCCTCGCAGTGCGAGACAGCGGGATTGGGATTGCCGAAGTAGATCTCAGAAGGATTTTCGACGCCTTTACGCAGGTGCACACAGGCACCGCGCGTCCATACGGCGGGACCGGACTCGGGCTGCACACGGCGCATCGCCTGGCCCGCCTGGTGGGTGGCGAACTCACGGTGGAGTCGACGCCGGATCGCGGCAGCACGTTTTCCCTTCTGCTGCCGCTGACGCTCCCCGCCGCCGGCCTCGCCGATCGGGGTTCGACGCAACGCTAGCCGTTCCGGGGGATCGGCGGCATGCGGGCGCTTTGGAGCCCGACAGCCGGCCCGCTCCGATGGGCGGGCTCGTTACATTTGAACGCATGACCAGCGTTCCGATTACCGGCGCATTCAACGACGCGTTCATCGCCGGCCTGTACGAGCAGTGGCTCGAGGACCCCGAGTCGGTCGATGCGTCCTGGCGGCAGTTCTTCGCACTGGCGCGCAGCCTGACCGCCGGCGCTACGGCTGCCCCGTCGCATGATGCTGCCACGCTTCGCGCCGTTGCGGGCGCGGCGGCGCTGGTGGATGCGATCCGGCTGTACGGCCACTACGCGGTGCAGCTCGATCCGCTCGGCGCGCCTCCGCTCGGTGCCGCCGAGCTGTCGCCCGAATTTCACGGAATAGCCGAATCGGATTTGCGGGCCATTCCCGGGTCTGCGTTAGGATTCGAGGACGAGACTGCCGCCGATGCCGTCGAGCGGCTGCGTGGGCTGTACTCGTCGACGATGGGGTTCGAATTCGAGTACATGGACGACGAACGACAACGCCAGTGGTTCCGCGAGCAGATCGAAACCGGGGCAATGCGCCGGGTGTTGTCGCCTGACGAAAAGTCGGCGGTGCTGCTGCGGCTCACCGAAGTCGATGGGCTGGAGCGATTCCTCGGCCGAGCCTATCAAGGCACCAAGCGGTTCTCGATCGAGGGGACGGATGTACTGGTGCCAATGATCGACGCGGCGATAGACGGCGCGGGGCGCCAGGGCGCTCGCGACGTAGCGATCGCGATGGCGCATCGCGGCCGCATTAACGTGCTCGCACACATTCTCGACAAACCGTACGCAACGCTGTTCCACGAGTTCGCCGGCTTGCATCCGACCAGCAACGCCGAAAGCGGGACCGGCGATGTGAAGTACCACCTCGGTAAGGCAACGACTCGCACGCTCGACACTGGCGAACAGGTGGATGTCCGGCTGGTGCCCAATCCGAGTCACCTGGAGTTCGTGAATCCCGTGCTATCGGGCCTGGCGCGGGCCACGCAGCGGCTGACCGACGCGCCGGATCAGCGCAATGAGGATGCGGTGCTCCCCATTGCCGTGCACGGCGATGCGGCGTTTCCCGGCGAAGGGATCGTCGCCGAGACGTTCAATCTGGCCGCGTTGCGCGGTTTCCGTGTGGGGGGGACGCTGCACATCATCGTGAACAACCAGCTGGGGTTCACCACTGATCCTCACGATGCCCGGTCGACGTATTACGCCAGCGATGTGGCGAAAGGGTTCGACGTTCCGATCGTGCACGTGAACGCCGACAACCCGGAAGCGTGTCTGTCGGCCATCTGGCTGGCGCTGGCCTACCGCCGGGAGTTCCATCACGATTTCGTGATCGATCTCGTCGGCTACCGCCGGCACGGCCATAACGAGATGGATGAGCCGGCGTACACCCAGCCGACGCTTTATGAAGCGATCAAAAGGCATCCATCACCGAGAATCGTCTGGGGTAATCACCTCGTCGAGACGGGCGCGGCCACCGACGAGACGGTGGCTCGACTGGATGCCGAGATTCAGGGCAAGTTCGAGAGGATCCACGCGGACCTTCAGTCCGGACGCGTGCACCCGAGCGAAGACCTCCCGGAAGAGAATGCCGACTGCAGTACGCCGAACGTGCAAACGGGCGTGAAGGCCGAGACGCTCATAGCGCTGAACGAGCGGCTGCTGGCATGGCCGTCGGACTTCCGCCCGCTCGCCAAGCTCGCGCGCCAGATCGAGCGGCGGCGCGGCGCTCTCACCGAGATGAAGGACACGGCGCTCGGGCCTCGCGGGCAGATCGACTGGGGACATGCCGAATCGCTGGCATTCGCGTCGCTGCTGATGGAGGGCGCATCGGTGCGATTTTCCGGGCAGGATTCCGAGCGGGGCACCTTCTCTCATCGTCAGGCGGTGCTGCACGATGCATCGACCAATCAGCGCTACACGCCGCTGGCGAATCTGCCGGGGGCAACCGGTGCGTTCGAGATCTACAATTCGCCGCTCAGTGAAACGGCGGTGATGGGATTCGAGTACGGTTTCAGCGTAGCCGCCCCCGATACACTCGTGTTGTGGGAGGCGCAGTTCGGAGACTTCGTGAACGTTGCGCAGACGGTCATCGACCAGTTTCTCGCCGCCGATCGCGCCAAATGGGGACAGGACTCGGGCGTCGTGCTGCTCCTGCCGCACGGACACGAAGGACAGGGACCGGAACACTCGAGCGCACGGTTGGAGCGGTTCCTTCAATTGTGCGCTGAAAGCAACCTGCGTGTCGCTTACTGCAGTACGCCGGCCCAGTATTTTCATGTCCTCCGTCGCCAGGCCATTTGCCCGGTGCGGCGCCCCCTGGTGCTGATGCAGCCCAAGAGCCTGCTTCGCCTGCCCGAAGCCGCATCCTCTCTCGACGACCTGTCGACGGGCCGGTTCGAGCCGGTGATCGATGATGCGGTCGCCTCGCCTGACGAAGTAAGTCGTCTGGTATTCTGCTCCGGCAAGATCTTCTACGATCTGGCAACGCAGGAGCGCTCGCCGCAGGTGGCGCTGATCCGGATCGAGGAGCTCTATCCGTGGCCGCACGAGTCGATCGCCGCGGTCGTGGACCGGTATCCCAACGCGACCACCGTCATCTGGGCTCAGGAAGAGCCGAAGAACATGGGCGCATGGACGTTCGCCGCCCCGCGGTTGCGCGCCGCCGTGGGCACGACGATGCCGATCCGCTACATCGGCCGGCCTGAGCGCGCGAGTCCCGCCGAGGGGCACACGTCCTCGCACCAGAGCCGGCAGGCGGCGATCGTGTCCGAAGCCCTTCGGGTGGATGATGGAGCGGGCGCTCGGCAGAAGACGGCGGCGCGCGCGGAGGCGTGAGCCGGCCGGACGGGTGAAAGGGCGAGCGGATTCCACGGGAACCCGGTCGCGGCGGGTCGCGTTCGCCGCGCGGGGTCTTCCGTCCGCGTGCGGCGGTCCGCACCATCCCGGTTCATTCATGCTGAAACGATTCATTCACCTGTCCCGTGTGCTCGCCGCCGGGGTGATCCTCGCGGCCGACGCACTGCCGGCCCAGCATAACGGCGCCGCCGCGTTAGGCTCCCTCGTCGAGGGACTCGGCGTTTCCGCCCGCGTGCTCGTCATCGGCGCGCACCCGGATGATGAGGACACGCGCCTGATCGCCTTTCTTGCGCGCGGCCGCCACGTCCGCACCGGGTATCTCTCCCTCACTCGCGGTGACGGCGGGCAGAATCTGATCGGAAACGAGCTGGGCGAAGCGCTGGGGGTCATTCGCGCGGAGGAGCTTCTCACCGCGCGCCGCCTGGATGCCGGGGCGCAGTACTTCACCCGCGCCTATGATTTCGGATTTTCCAAGAGCGCCGAGGAAACGTTCGCGCATTGGCCACGCGATACGCTGCTCGGCGATGTCGTGCGCGTGGTGCGTGCGTTCAAGCCGCACGTGCTGGTGGGATTGTTCAGCGGCACGTCTCGCGACGGGCATGGGCAGCATCAGGTTTCGGGCATTCTCGCTCGTGAGGCGTACGAAGCGGCGGCTGATACGCTGCGCTTTCCGCGGTCCGGGTTCGGCACCCCGTGGACTGTCGGCAAGTTCTATCGTGCGACACGAGGCCGGGTGCAGGATGCCACGTTGCGGTTCAATGCCGGGGAGTACTCTCCACTGATCGGCCGCTCGTACGCCGAGATAGCCGCGGAAAGCCGCAGCCAGCACAAGTCTCAGGCGTTCGGACAGGTCGAGCCGAGAGGCGTAGCCTACAGCGGTGTGCGTCGTGAGTCGACGCGACTCAACCCGGGAACGCCCGCCGAGGCCGAAGCGGGGTTGTTCGCCGGCATGGACACTTCGCTGGCGCGGGTGCGCGATTCACTGTCCTGCGCGCCCGGCAAAGCGGCGCTCGATACGGTGCGGTCAGCGGCAGCGGAGGCGCGTCGAACCTTCGACCCCTTCGATCCGACGCCGCTTCGCGAGCCGCTGGGTAGGGCGGTGGTGGCCGTGCGCAGCATAACGTGTATGCCACGGAACTCCGATGCCGCGGCATCACTCGCGCATCTGCAGTCGCGACTGGTCGATGCGTGGCGCCTCGCGAGTGGGGTGGTGGTCGAGGCGATCGTCGATCGGGAGCTGGTGGCAATCGGCGACACGATCGCCGTCGTGCGCACGATCTTCAACCGGGGCCGTGCGCCGGTGGCGATACAGCTGGCTTCGGCACGAGTGCTGACGCTCGCCCCGGACAGCGCTCGGGTCGACACGTTGCAACTGAGCTATTCGCCCGATACCCGTTCCGCCTGGCGCGAAATGATGGAACCAGGGTGGCTCACACTTCCCCGGCGGGGAGGAATGTTTGCCGTGCCTATCGACACCGCGCCGGCCGGCACCCTGCCTCCCGCCGCGCTCGTGCACGTGGCCGTCGGTATCGGCGGAGAATTCGTTCCGCTGGAGGCACGGGTGCTTTACCGCTTTGCCGATCCCATTCGCGGCGAGGTGAACCGGCCGCTGGCGGTGGTGCCGGCGGTCACGGTGACGCTCGACCGGTCGCTGGAGCTCGCTCCGGCGCGCACGCCCCTCGATCGCGTCGTGCGGGTGCAGCTTCATTCGGCGGCGGGTTCGTCACGAACGGTGCGCGTCGGCCTCCGCCTTCCGCGGGGATTGCGCGCCGACTCGGCGGCGCGCTCCGCGGTGCTGCCTCGATACGGAGCCACCGCGACGCTCGAGTTTCGCCTGACAGGCACGCTGGCCCCAGGTCGGCACGAGGTCGTGGCGGTGGCGGAGTCAGGCGGCGAGGAGTACTCCACTGGTTATACGCTCATCGACTATCCACACATCGAGCGGCGGCGGATCTTCCGCGATGCCGTGCTCGCGCTCGAAGCCGTGGACGTGCGAATTCCGGCGGGACTTAGCGTAGCGTACGTGCCGGGAGTCAGCGACAACGTCGCTCCGGCGCTCATCGACCTCGGTGTGCCGGTGACGGTGCTCTCGCCTGACGATTTGACAGGTACCGATCTCATGGCGTTCACCACCCTGGTGATCGGGCCGCGCGCCTACGAAGCGTCCGACCGGCTGGTGGCCGCGAACGACCGCCTGCTCGAGTTTGCGCGGCGTGGTGGCACGCTCGTGGTGCAGTACGGGCAGTACGAGATGATGCGGCCCGGTATGATGCCGTATCCGATCACCATCGCGCGGCCTCACGACCGCGTTACGGTGGAGGAATCGCCGGTGCGACTGCTGCGGCCGGATCATCCGCTGCTCAGCGTGCCGAACCGCATCACCACAACGGATTTCGATGGTTGGGTCCAGGAACGGTCGCTGTACATGCCGCGTACCTTTGGAGATGCCTTCATTCCGCTGATCGCGGTACAGGAGCCGGGAGAGGAGGAACGGACCGGCGCGCTGCTGATAGCACCATTCGGGGAGGGAACCTACGTGTACACGACGCTCGCATTCTTCCGCCAGCTGCCGGCCGGAGTGGCTGGTGCGGCGCGCCTGTTCGTGAACCTCCTTGGCGCCGATGCCGGTGCGCACGGCGAGGCGCCGTGAGGGCGGGAAGCCGGGCGCGCCGCGCATGTCTGACTGTCATTGCCTTCTCGCTGGCGGCTTGCGGGGGCGACGGCAGGACCGTGCTCACCGTCTACTCGCCTCACGGCAAGGAGCTGCTGGAGCATTACGAGTCCGCGTTCGAGGCCGCCAACCCGTCCATCGACGTGCAATGGGTCGACATGGGATCCCAGACGATCCTCGAGCGTTTGCGCGCGGAACGGCAGAATCCGCAGGCGGACGTGTGGTTCGGCGCACCGGCGGAGATCTTCGAGAGGGCCGCGCGCGAAGGGCTGCTCGCCACCTTCGAGCCGACGTGGAGCAGCGCGGTAGGGCCGGAGTCGAGAGATTCGCGAGACCGATGGTACGGAACCTACCTCACCCCCGAGGTGATCGCATACAACAGCGAGGCGGTCCCGGCGGCGGAGGCACCGCGCGATTGGGATGATGTGCTGGATCCCAAGTGGCGCGACAAGGTCCTGATCCGTAACCCGATCGAGAGCGGCACGATGCGGGCGATCTTTGGCGCGATGATCCTTCGCTCGATCCGCGAGACGGGCTCACCGGATGCAGGATTCGACTGGCTGCGCAAGCTCGACGCCAACGTCAAGGAGTACACCGCCGACCCCTCGATTCTGTTCCAGAAGCTGGGTCGCCAGGAAGGTGTGGTAACGCTGTACAACATGCCGGACATGCACATCCTGCAGCGTCGCGGCTATCCGGTGGACTACGTGTTTCCGTCGAGCGGCACACCGCTCCTCGTGGATGGCATAGCGATCATCCAGGGCACACAGGTGCCGGACGAGGCTCGCGCCTACTACGAGTTCGTCACCACGCGTGAGGCGCTGATCACGGCGTCCGAGCAGTTCACGCGCATCCCCGCGCGCACGGACATCCCGGCCGACAGTCTGCCGGAATGGGTTCGCACGGCGCAGGCGCAGATCACCCCCATGCCGCTCGATCGCGCGGTGCTTGGCGAGAAGCTCGACGAGTGGATGCGTTACTGGGATGCGAACATTCGTAATCAGCATCGGGGTCGGTGAGCGCCGGTCGGGCGATGGAGCGCGAGACGGAATCGCCTGACGAAACAGCGATCCGCGAACGGGCAGGTACGCTGTCGCTGCGTGGCATGACGCGGCGATTCGGCACCCATGTCGCGGTGGACGATCTCTCGCTCGACATCGCGCCCGGCGAGCTGATGGCGCTGATCGGGGCGTCAGGCTCGGGAAAGACCACGACACTGCGCATGGTTGCCGGATACGAGAGCCCGGACGGCGGCCGGATCTTCCTCGATGGGCGCGACATCACGTCTCTTCCGCCGCAGCGAAGGGACTTCGGTATGGTCTTTCAGCACTACGCGCTCTTTCCGCACATGTCGGTGGGCGAGAATGTCGCGTTCGGGCTCGAGGCCCGTGGAATCCGCCGCGCCGAGCGGCGATCGCGGGCGGAACGTGCCCTTGCCAACGTCGGGCTCGAGGGGGCGGTCAAGCGGCAGGTGCAATCGCTGTCCGGCGGCGAGCAGCAGCGGGTGGCGCTCGCCCGCGCGCTGGTGATCGAGCCTCGCGTGCTGTTGCTCGATGAGCCGCTGTCCAATCTCGATCCCACCCTCCGCCGGTCCACTCGCGAGGAGCTCCGCGCGACGCTCCACCGGTTAGGCGTCACTTCCCTTTTCGTCACGCACGACCAGGAGGATGCGTTCGCCGTCGCCGACAGGGTGGCGGTCATTCGCCAGGGCAGGCTGCTCCAGGTGGGCCGGGCCGACGAGCTGTATGATCGCCCCGCGTCGCGCGCCGTAGCCGAGTTCATTGGACACGCGACGCTCGTGCCCGGGATACTGGCGGGCAGCGAGGTTACCGTGGCAATCGGCGGACGCGAGTGGCGGCTGTCGGCGGAAAGGCCGCCGGCAGTGCCTGACGGGAACGTGATGGCGGTTCTTCGCCCCGACGCACTGGCTTTCGCTTCCCCCGATTCACCGTCCGGGTGGCAGGCCGAGGTGACGGAGCGGCGGTTCGCCGGCGCGCTCATCGCCTATCACGTGAAGCTCTCGGACGGCGTGCATCTGGAGCTGTACGGTACGGAGCGCGACGTGAGGGTCGGCGACCTGGTGAGCGTACGCGTCGCGCGGGAGCCGGTTGCCGTCGTAGCGCCATGACATCGCGCCGGGCCGCCCCCACTCCGCATACCGCTACCGGCGTGCCGGCCGTAGTCGGTGACCCACGCGCATGGCGTGGGCTCGGGACCTGGGCACTGGCGTTCCCGGTCTTTCTGCTGCTCGCCTGGGCGGTGGTGCTTCCGAATGTAACGGTAATTGCCGGCAGCTTTGCCAGCGGACTCGAGCACTGGCGCGAGTTCGTGAACAGCCCGGCCGATCGTGAGGCACTGTGGTCCACCCTCGTAATATCGTTCTGGTCGGTGTTTGCGGCGGCGGCGATAGGCATTCCGCTGGCATTTCTACTCACACGCTTCGAGTTTCGTGGTCGTCGGACACTGAGCGCGGTGGCGACGCTTCCAGCGGTGCTGCCGCCGCTGGTGGGCGTGATTGCGTTCCTCTTCCTGTACGGCGAGACGGGGCTCATCACTCGCGTTGTCCAGATCGTGTTCCGTCTCGAGCAGCCGCCGTGGACACTCACCGGGTTAGGCGCGATCATCTTCGTGCATGCATACACCATGTACGTGTTCGTCTTTCTGTTCGTCGCGGCTGGACTCGAAAGAATGGATACGTCTCTCGACGAGGCGGCGTCGGGGCTCGGGGCATCGCGGGCGCGCCGCCTGGCGCGCATAACACTCCCGCTGCTCACGCCGTCGATTGCCGGCGCGATGTTGCTCGTTTTCATGAACTCGCTCGGCTCGTTCAGTGCGCCGTACATCTTCGGCGGCGGGCTGCGCGTGCTGTCGACGCAGATCTTGTCGTCCAAGACCATCGGGGCGATGGGGCTCGCTTACGTCGAGACGACGGTGCTGGCGGTGAGCGCGGTGCTGGCGTTGATCGTGTTCCGCTGGTTCGAGCGGCGCCGCCGATATGTGATGCCGGGGAAGGGGCGCGCGTCACGAGTCGTCGTGCGCTCGCGCGTCGCCCGGCTGGCTGGGCCGGTACTCGGCGTTGCGCTGGTGACGACGCTGGTGCTGCCTCACGCGATGGTGGTGCTCATTTCCTTTGCGCGAGAAGGATCGTGGACCACGCAGATCCTCCCGACGTCGTACACTCTGGACAATTTCCGGCGCCTGGCGACGGATCCGCAGCTCTGGGTACCGATTCGCAACAGCGTCTCGATGGCAGCCATCGCCACGGTGGCCAACATCATCGTGTGCTTCGCCGCCGCCTACCTGATAGTGCTGCGCAGTTTCCGCGGGAGGCGCCTTCTGGAGCTGCTGGTGGCGCTCCCATGGGCGATCCCGGCGACGGCGATCGGCATTGGCCTGGTGGCGACGTTCGATCGGAACGATCTGGCGACCGGGAGGGTGTTGCTCGTCGGGACCTTTGCGATCTTGCCGCTGGCTTACTTCGTGCGCGGCATTCCGCTGGTCGTCACCGCGACCGAAGGATCTCTGAAGCAAATGGATCCCTCGCTCGAGGACGCTGCACGCGGACTCGGCGCCTCCTGGTGGCTCACCATGCGGCGGGTCGTGCTGCCGGCGGCGCGGCCGGGGCTGGTGGCCGGCGCAATGCTCGCCGCCGTGATGGCTGTCGGCGAGTTCGTCGCCAGCATCGTGCTCTATACGCGGGCCAACCGCCCGATCTCGATCGAGATCCTCGCGCAACTGCGCGATCTGTCGTTCGGAACCGCCGCGGCGTACAGCGTGCTGCTGATCGGTCTGACGCTCGTCATCACCCTGTCGGCGCGGTGGCTGGAAGGCCGCGCCACCGCCGGCGAACATGCCGCATAACGCTACGTGAGCTCGTCACGTGCGGTAACGCCACGAAGCCGGCCCCACGTTGTCGTAATCGGCGGGGGTTTTGGAGGATTGTATGCCGCGCGTGCGCTGCGGAACGCGCCGGTGACGGTAACCGTGGTCGATCGAACCAATCACCACCTCTTTCAGCCGCTACTCTACCAGGTCGCTACGGCAACGCTGTCGCCAGCCGACATTGCGCAGCCGATCCGGTTCCTGCTGCGCAAGCAGCGTAATGCAGCGGTGATTCTGGCCGAAGTCGACCGGGTTGATCCGGACGCCCGCATGGTGCATTTGCTGCACGGTGGCACTCTGCGCTACGACTATCTGATCGTGGCGGCCGGCGCGCGTCACAGTTATTTCGGCAACGGAGAGTGGGAAGGGCTGGCACCGGGGCTCAAGACTCTCGATGATGCCCTGGAGATCCGCAGGCGATTTCTCGTCGCCTTCGAGATCGCGGAGCAGTGCACGGATGCGGCGGAACGCCAGGCGTGGCTCACGTTCGTCGTCGTCGGCGGCGGACCGACCGGAGTGGAGTTGGCGGGGATCATGCCCGACATTGCCAAACGGGGCATGCGAGAAGACTTCCGGAACGCCGATCCGGCGAACATTCGCGTGGTGCTTCTCGAGGGTGGAGCGCGGGTGCTGCCGGCGTTCGGTGAGCGTTCGTCGGAGCGCGCGCACGAAGACCTCGAGGCGTTAGGTGTGGAGGTGCGTGTGAATGCGATGGTCACCAGGATCGATGCCAAGGGCGTGCACGTGGGGGAGGAGTTTCTTCCGGCACGAACTGTGTTCTGGGGCGCCGGCAACGCTGCTTCGCCGCTCGCCCGCTCGTTGGGCGCGCCGCTCGACAAGGCCGGACGCGTTCGGGTAAACAGCGATCTGACCGTTCCCGGCCACACCGAGATTCTGGTCGTCGGTGATCTGGCCGCGGTCGAACAACAGAATGGCCAACTCGTGCCTGGCGTCGCGCCGGCGGCGATGCAGGAAGGACGCTGGGCCGCGCGGAACATCATCCGCGCCGTGCGCGGCGAGGAAATGCGCCCCTTTCGCTATGTCAACAAGGGAGACCTGGCGACCATCGGCCGGGAGCGCGCGGTGGCGGAGTTCGCGAACGGCCGGTTGAAGTTCGGCGGCAGGCTCGCCTGGCTGCTATGGCTGTTCATCCACATCATGTATCTGGCTGGCTTCCGAAACCGCGTAATCGTCCTGATGGAGTGGGCGTATGCCTACGTGACATATCGACGCGGCGCACGGATCATCAGATCCGGCGAGGCGGGGTACCCCGCCGGTCGGACATGATGCTTCGCATTCTCGACGGAGCTCACGAAGACGAGAGGAGCTGGAGTGTCTCCGTTGCCTACTCCGTGGGCGGAATCGTCAGCGTGATGACTTCCCCGGGCACCAGCGTGATCTCCTCGGAGATCGGCGCCCGGCTTCCACCAATCGGATCGGCCTGAAAGCGCAGCGACCGTACGCCCCCAAGCAGACTGCCCGGAATGCGCAGGGTGGTGACCGAGTTGCCGGTGGCGGTGCCGATCCTCGAACGCATCCCCGACGACTCGACGACGTAGATCGCCATGTCGGGGAACGCCTGGTTGTCCACGCGCAAAGTTGCGTCCCTGGCGTTAGGAACGGATCTCGCGGCATTGGCCGATATCGTTCCGCTGGCCGTGCTCGTGCTTGCCTTGGCGCACGCCCCGATCGCCAGCGCCGCCACGATCAATGCAGATAGACGCATGCATACCTCCGATGAAGGCTCGATTTCCAGGTAGAGCGCGCAGCGAACGTGCCACGGCGCGGAGCCGCAATGACGAGGAAGGACTTCCCTGCGCTGCTTTCCCGGCTTCTAATGTCCTGTTTTCTGGTACTTTTCCATGCCGCGTCCCAGCAACAGCGTACTCAGCACGAAGATGGCGGAGGTGATGAACGGAACCTTGGCGCCACCGAATTGCTCCCACGCCCAGCCCGCGTACAACGGGTAGATCACCCTGAGAATGCCACCGTACGTCTGTTGTACTCCCATGTAGACGCCGCGTTCGTGCTCGCCGATCACCTGCGACAGCAGCGCGGTCACCGCCGGGAACGTGAACGCCGTACCTAACGGGATGAGCGCCACGGTCATCGCCAGTACCGGCAACGTCGTCGTGAAAGGCGTCAGTCCCAGCCCGAGCGCCAACAGCACCGCGCCCAGACGTACCGTGCGCGGCTCGCCGAGTCTGTCCACCACCCAGCCGAGCAGCCAGATGCGTATGAGGACGCTCAACCCTCCCATGTAGGCGAAGAAGAATCCGATCGTGCCCACGTCCACGCCGAACTGCTGCTCGAGGAAGAACACCAGATAGGCGGTCACCCCGTAAAAGGCGCCGATCGCGACGGCGTAGATCCAGATCAGTCGCGAGGGTGGCTCGTACCAGTGAGCAGCGACGCGAACGACCATCTGCCACGGCGAGCGCGCGGTCTTGGCCTTCCTTCGCGCATCCACTCCATGCGACTCCATGAGATATCTGGATGCGAAGAACATGTTCACGACTGACAGCGCCGCGGCGAGCAGTCCCGGCGCGGCCGTCCCCCACCGTGCCGCGGCGGATCCGATCATCGGTCCGAGCACCACGCCGGCATTCGTCGCTGCCGACAACCAGCCTAACGCCTTGGAGCGCTTTCCGGGCTCCACCGCGTCGGCGACGTACGCCTGGATCACGCCAACCGTTCCGCCGCCGGCGCCCTGGACGATCCGCGACACCAGCAGCAGCCAGAAAGTGTCGGCGAAGGCGAACACGACATAGGCGACAACCGAGGCTCCGAGTCCTATCAACAGCGTCGGTTTGCGTCCGTAGCGGTCCGATACCCGGCCCCATAGCGGGGCGCTCAACAGCTGCGCCGCCGAGAACGACGAAACGAGTACGCCGACCTCGAACTTGCTCGCCCCCAGCGTATCGGCATAGAACGGCAACAGCGGAACGACCATCAACGCTCCCACCATGTCGAGGAACGCGGTGGCCATCAGCACGTAGAGCCGGGCCATGCCGTCGTACTTCGGCGCCGGAGGCGGTTCTCTATCGGGGAGCGTCGAGGTCACACGGCGCTATTCGGCGCGTCCGAGGGCGGCGGGCGGGATGGAGCGGCCGACGAGGCCGGTGAGGGCGACGATAGTCAGGACGTACGGGATCATCTGCACGAATTGCGACGGCACAGCCTGTGTTCCCTGGAGCGCTATCTGCAGAGTTTCCGCGCCTGCGAACAGGAAGCAGGCAAGGCCGGCGCGAGCCGGATCCCACCGGCCGAAGATCACCGCTGCGAGAGCGATGAACCCGCGGCCCGCGGTCATGTTGTCCGTGAACTGATGCTGGTCGAGCGCGAGATATACTCCCCCCAGGGACGCGAGTACCCCCGACATGACAACTGCCGCATACCGCACCGGTTTGACCCTGACGCCGACCGACTCGGCCGCGGCGGGGTGCTCACCGACCGCGCGCACACGCAAACCGAAGGGCGTCCGATACATGACCCACGTCAGAATCGGGACGACCATCAGTCCAGCCATGACGAGCGGATTCTGCAGCGTGGCGAGGAGTAGCCCGCCTGAACCCGTCGCGGCGGTGAACCCTTCAACCCGCGGCGAGTTGGAGGAACTGTCGAAGGCGAGCTGCAGGCCGAGCCGCGTAAGGCCGATCACCAGCAGGTTGATGGCGATTCCGGCGACGATCTGGTCGGCGCGAAACCGGATGCACGCAACTGCGTGCAACAGTCCGAACAGCGCGCCAGCGACTACTCCGCACAGAATGCCGAGCCAGGGGTCGCCGGTCATCCAGCTCCCGACGACCGCGGCGAACGCGCCGGTGAGCATGAATCCTTCGAGCGCCAGGCTCACGACGCCTGCGCGCTCCGCCAGAGCGCCGCCTGACGCCGCGAACAGATAGGGAATGGCGATGCGGATCATCTGAGCCGCGAGATCGGACGCGTTCATGCCGGCCCTGCCGCCCTGGCGACGCCGGCACGCAGCACGCGGCGGACTTCGGGAACAGCCGCCGCTACGGCGAGTATGACGACGCCTTGCAACACCTCGACGAATTGCTTCGGTACGAGCGCGTTTATCGCCAATCCTCCCTGCGACAGCGTAGCGAAGAACAGCGCCGCGAGCACGATTCCCAGAGGGTGATTGCGTCCGACGAGGGCCACGGCAATGCCCAGGAACCCGAATCCTCCGGCCAGCCCCTCCTCGTAGTAGTGCTTGTATCCGAGGACGAAGTTGATTCCGCCGAGTCCGGCCAGCGCGCCGGAGAGCGTGAGCGCCCGGATCCACACGCGTCGAACGCGTATGCCGCCGTACTCCGCTGCGTCCGGCTGCAATCCGGTCGCCCTGAGATCGAACCCCATGCGCGAGCGGAACAGCATCCACCACATGCCTAACGCCGCGGCGAGCGCTACGATGAGCGTGAAGTTCGCCGCCGAACCGTGGAACGCCGGAACCAGCGCGGAGAGTCGTGGCACCTTGCCGGCCGCGATCTCGGGTGTGTGCAGCGTCTCGGGCACATTGAGATGTGAGGCAACCACCCAGTTCAGCATTGCCAGGACGATGAAATTGAGCATGATCGTGACGATCACTTCGTGGGCCCCGAACCGTGCCTTGAGAACGCCGGGAACCCAGCCGGTAGCGCCACCAGCCAACATCGCCGCCCCGATGGCGATCGGGACCGCGAGGAGGGCCGAGGTGCCTGACGGGAGCCACAGTCCGGCAATCGCCGCGGCGAACGCGCCAGCCGCGAGCTGCCCCTCGGCCCCGATGTTGAAGAGCCCCGCGCGCAATCCTATCGCGACAGCGAGCCCGGTGCAGATGAGCGTCGTCGCCTTGTACAGCACCTGGCCGAACCCGTAGGCGTTGCCCCACGTGCCCTCGAGCAGCAGTCCGAATACCGCCGCCGGCGATTGCCCGAATGCGAGAATCAACAGGTCGCCTGCTACGAGCGCGATGAGCAACGCGACCACCGGCGGCAGCAGCGATTCTGCGAGCGCGGTGCTGGCGCGGGTCGCGCGCGAGGGCGCGATCAGAGAAGCCGCCGGAGGGGCCGTCATGGCGGCGTGGCGCCCGGCACGCTGGTGGCGCCGGTCATCAGCGCGCCGAGGCGCTCGGTGGTCGCCTCCGCCCGGGGAAGAATTGCCACAAAGGCGCCTCGGTACATCACCGCTATTCGATCGGCGAGTGCGAGAACCTCGGAGAGCTCAGCGGACACGAGCAGAATCGCTTTTCCCTCCGCCCGCGCCGCCAGCAGCCGGGAATGGATGAACTCGATCGCACCTACATCGACGCCGCGAGTGGGCTGCGCGGCGAGGAGCACGGAGTAGTCGCGTCCCATTTCACGCGCGATGACTATCTTCTGCTGGTTGCCGCCGGAGAGCGCTCGCGCCGGACGGCTCGCGTCAGGCGGCCGTATGTCGAAGGTCCTGACTTGCCTCTCTGCCTGGGCAACGACCGCGGCGCGGTCTATCTGCGCGGCGCGCGTGTAGCGGTGCTGCAAGCCGAGCACGAGGTTGTCGGCGACCGGAAAGTCGAGCACCAGCCCGCGCCGCTGCCGGTCTTCCGGGATGTGCGCCAATCCCCCATCCGTTCGCTCGCGCACCGGCGCGCGAGTAATGTCGCGGTTCCCGAGCATCACGTTGCCTGACGACACCTCGCGCAACCCGGCCAGGGCCTCGATCAGCTCCGTTTGCCCGTTACCCTCCACACCGGCTACGCCGAGAATCTCCCCCGGCGCAATCGCAAACGTGACCCCGTCAACCGCTCGCTCATTCCGCAAGGTGCCGACGACCAGATTCTGCACCTCCAACGCGTGCCCGGCTCCCTTCGTTGCGCCGGCCTCCCTCGGTTCCCGATCCCCGATTCCCGATCCTCGATGCGCCAGGACCACTTCCCGCCCGACCATCGCGCGGGCGATGTCGGCCGGGGTGGTATCGGCGGTTGCCAGCCGTGCGGTCGTCTCACCGTGGCGCATAACGGTGATTCGCTCGGAAATGTCCATGACTTCATCGAGCTTGTGCGTGATGAGGATGGTCGTAGCGCCACCATCGCGCAGGCGGCGGAGCACGCGCCACAGCTCACCGACTTCGGGTGGGGAGAGGACCGCCGTCGGCTCGTCGAGCACCAGAATTCGGGCGCCGCGGATCAGCGTCTTGAGTATCTCCACTCGCTGCGCTTCGCCGACCGACAGCTCGGCGACTCGCCGCCTCGGATCGACCACCAGCCCGAACTGCTTGCCGAGCGCGATCACCTCCTCCTGGGCGAGGGCCATGTCGATCGCCCCATAACGCCGAGGTTCCCGGCCCAATACGACGTTTTCGGCGACGGTGAGCGTCGGTACGAGCATGAAATGCTGGTGCACCATCCCGACTCCGGCGACTATCGCCTGACGAGTACTCCACCCGGTGACGTCGTGCCCATCCACGGCGACCGTTCCCTCATCGGGTTCGTACAAGCCGGTGAGAACGTGCATCAACGTGGATTTGCCGGCGCCGTTTTCACCTACGATCGCGTGGATCTCCCCCGGCGCAACCTCCAGGCTCGCCCCGCGATTCGCCACGACGGCCCCGAACCGCATGACGATGCCGGACATGCGCACGGCGAGCGGCGCTAGCTGTGCCGACGCGGCCTGTGCAGCCGTCATCTCGTGAACGGCACGCTGATGTGGCCAGCGATGACCGAGTCGCGGATGCCCTCGACGCGCTCGCGTACCCGATCGGGAATCAGCGATCGGTTGTTATCGTCGTAGACGTAGCCGACGCCGTTCTCGGCCAGGCCGTAGCTGTAGATCCCGCCGGCGAAGGTTCCCTCCTTCACGCGCCTCACCGCGTCGTACACCACTTCGTCCACCACCTTCACCATCGACGTGAGGATGTGTCCCGGTGCTGCATCGTACTGATCGGAGTCCACTCCGATCGCCAGTTTGCCCGTCTGTCGCGCCGCCTCGAACACTCCCAGCCCGGTGGAGCCTGACGCGTGAAAGATGACGTTCACACCCGATCCGTACTGACTCAACGCGAGCTCCTTGCCTTTTCCCGGATTGCGAAAGGCGTCCGGTGTGACACCCGCGTACTGCGCCACCACCACGCAATCGGGACACACGTGCCTGACGCCGGCGCGGTAGCCTGCCTCGAACTTGTGGATGAGCGGAATGTCCATTCCCCCGACGAAGCCCACGCGGTTGGAGCCGCCGGCGAGGACGGCAATGGCGCCAACCAGGAAGGAACCCTCCTCTTCGCGGAATCTGAGTGCCGCGAGGTTTGCCGGCGGCTGGACCGCGTTCCCCTGTTCATCCACCGTGAGCGCGTAATCCACGCCGGCAAAGGGAATTTCGGGGTATTCCCTTGCGAGTTGCGTAAGGTCGTCGGTGAAGATGAAGCCGATCCCCGCAACCAGCGCCATTCCCTGAGCAGCGAGCAGCCTGAGCCCCGCCTCGCGGTCAGAACCGTCCCCTGGCTCAATGAACCGCACGGCCACACCCAATTCCCGCTCGGCCCGCTCCGCACCCAGGTACGCGGCATCATTGAACGACTTGTCGCCTCGCCCGCCGACGTCGAAGACGATCCCCACGGCGAGCCGGTCGTCCGCTTCCTGGCTCACGGCTCCTTCCGGACGGACGAACAGGAGTGCCACATGCGTGGCGAGTAGGAGCGCGGCGACAATGAGGAGCTTTCGCATGGCCGCCAAAGCTCTAGCGTGCGTCGAGAAATGGGAAGTGGCGGGAGCACATATCGAATGGTGCGACGCATTCGTCACCACCCTGCAGGGCCTTCAAACCCGGTGAACTGAAGGCTGTGCGCCGCATTATCTTGCAGCGTCATACGCAAATCCGGTGGTTTTGGTGTGAGCAGGTGCCGGACTGGTAACCGCGTACGAGCGCCGCTCGTGACATTCAACGCGCGATCGACAGACCCACCGAATGCCCACTCGAATCCGGACTCGATTCCTCGTGATTGGCAGCGGAGTCGCCGGGCTGCATACCGCCTGGCGGGCCTCCGATTCGGGTGAACACGTGGTGGTCCTCACAAAGCGTTCGCTGTTCGACAGCGCCACCGCCTACGCGCAAGGCGGCATTGCCGCTGCGTTAGGTGCCGGTGACTCGCCGGAGCTGCACTGGCGCGACACGCTGGCGGCCGGCGCGGCGCTCTGCGATGCGGATGCCGTTGCCGTGCTCGTCACCGAAGGACCGGCGCGAGTGCGCGAGCTCCACGCCGCCGGCGCGGATTTCGACCTCGACCCGAGTGGCGAATTCCTTCTCGGTCGCGAGGCGGCGCATTCGCAGAATCGCATCGTGCATGCGCACGGTGATCAAACCGGTGCGGAAGTCGCCCGGACGCTCATCGAGCGCGTGCGCGCCAGCGACCGTGTTCGCGTGCTGGAGCGGGCGCGCGCACTCGACCTGATCATCGATGAAGGGATCTGCGCCGGAGCGCGCGTCAGCGTGGCCGGCCGGCCGACCGAGATCATCGCCGATGCGACGGTGCTCGCCGCGGGAGGGTGCGGACAGCTGTTTCGCCATACCACCAATCCGCAGGTGGCGACCGGAGATGGCTTCGCCATCGCCCATCGCGCGGGCGCGCGGCTCGCCGACATGGAGTTCGTGCAGTTCCACCCCACGGCGCTCGACACCCCGGAGAATCCCCTCTCGCTGATCTCCGAGGCGGTGCGCGGAGAGGGCGCGATTCTGCGTAACGAGGCCGGCGAGCGATTCATGCTCGGCGTACATGAATCGGCCGAGCTGGCGCCGCGCGATGTAGTGGCCCGCGAGATCTTCGCCCAGCGTGCCGGTGGTCGCGCCGTCTTTCTCGACGCCACGGCGTTAGGCGATCGCTTCGTCGATCGGTTCCCCGGCATCTATGCAATCTGTCTTGCGCGCGGCATCGACCCGCGTCACGACCTGATTCCCGTTACTCCAGCCGCTCATTACATGATGGGCGGAGTGGTGACCGATCTGGTCGGTCGCTCGAGCATTCCGCGGCTGTACGCCTGTGGCGAAGTGTCGAATACGGGTGTGCACGGCGCAAATCGCCTCGCTTCCAACTCGCTGCTCGAAGGGCTGGTGTTCGCCGAACGGGTGGCGCGCGACATGCAGACGACCCCGCCCCTGGGCGCTCAGCCGCCCGTGGAGGCGTGGGATGTACCCCCCCTCCCCGACCGGGGAGCCGCACAGGTCGCGGCTAACGCCGTGCGCGACGCGATGTGGCAATACGCGGGTATCAGCCGCACCGCCGAGGGCCTTCGTGCCTGCCAGCATATACTCGAAGACATCGAGGCGCGACTTCCTCCAGGTGCAACCGAGGAAGTGAACATGGTGCAGGCCGCACGGCTCATTGCCGACGCCGCGCTCCTTCGGGAGGAATCACGCGGCGGCCACTACCGGAGCGACTATCCGCAGTCGAAGCGGACCTGGGGGGGGCGGAGGATTGTGTGGTGACTTGGGGGTCGGGGGTCGGGGGTCGGGGGTCGGGAATGGGAATAGGGAATCGGGAAATGGGAAACGGGAAACGGGAAATGGGAGATGGGACTCATCTGAATCTCGAATGATGCGGGCTCGAACCGATCCCGATTCCCGTTTCCCGTGTCCCGCGCCTCTCGACCCGAGCCCCGCGTCCCTCGACCCTCGACCCCCGTCTCATGACTTTCCGTTTAATTTTCAGATGTGTCCCTCCCACTACACGACCAGATTCGCGCGCTGGCTCGAGAGCGCAACGCCGTGATTCTGGCGCACAACTACCAGCGGCCGGAGGTCCAGGATGTCGCAGACTTTGTCGGCGACTCGCTCGGCCTGTCGCGCGAAGCGGCGAGCACCGGGGCCGAGATCATAGTATTCTGCGGTGTGCACTTTATGGCTGAGACCGCGGCCATCCTGTCACCGGAGAAGATGGTGCTTCTCCCCGACATGGCCGCTGGTTGCTCACTAGCCGCGACGATAACCGCCGAACAGCTGCGCGAATGGAAGGCGGAGCATCCTGGAGCCGTCGTCGTTTCGTACGTGAACACGAGTGCCGAGGTGAAGGCCGAGAGCGACTATTGCTGTACGTCGGGAAATGCGGTCGAAATCGTGAACTCCATTCGCGCCGATCGTGAGATTCTCTTTCTACCCGACATGTTTCTCGGAGCGCACGTGCGCCGGGTGACCGGCCGGAAGAACATGTTCGTGTGGATGGGCGAGTGCCACGTTCACGCCGGCATAACGCCGGAGCACATCGGCCAGCAGCGTGCCCTGCACCCTGACGCCGAGTTTCTCGTGCATCCCGAATGCGGCTGCTCGACCAGCGTGCTCGAGGCGATGTCCGCGGGCGACGTGGAAGCGGAGGGGGTGCAGATCCTCTCGACCGAAGGGATGATCAAGCGGCCGGGACTCAGTGATGCGGACGAGTTCATCGTTGCCACCGAGGTGGGGATTCTTCACCGGCTGCGCCGCGAGAATCCCGGGCGCACGTTCCACGCGGCCAACGATCGTGCCAGCTGCGCGTTCATGAAGGTTACCACGCTTCCAAAGGTGCTTCGCTCAATGAAGCGCCTGGAGCATCACATCACCGTCCCGCCGCACATCGCCCACCGTGCCCGCCGCGCGATCGAGCGAATGGTGTCGATAGGCGGCTCCAACCCGGCCCCGCTGCTCCCCGGCGGGGTGGATCCCGGAGAATGACTCGCTCCTCCAGAACGGTTCGCAACACGCCTAGCGACCAGCAGCTCGTCGTCGATGGCGATCCGCAGCGCTTTCCGCTGCGGCAGGCCCAGCTGGACTCGGTGGTACGCGCGGCGCTGAAGGAAGACCACGCGTTCGACGACATCACGACCATCGCCACGGTGGCGTCCAATCGCCGGGCGCGCGGGATGATCGTCGCTCGCGCCCAGGGGATCATAGCCGGAACGCCGCTCGCGCTCGCCGCGTTCCGCATCCTCGATCCGAAAGTCGTCGTGCGCGTCGATGTGACGGATGGCGGGGTTGTCGAGCCCGGCACGCCGATCATGTTCATTTCCGGTCACGCCCGGTCGCTCCTGTCCAGCGAGCGCGTCGCGCTCAATTTCATGCAGCGACTGTCCGGCATCGCGACGCTCACGTCGCGTTACGTCAGCAAAGTCGCGGGTACCCGTGCGCGCATCTTCGACACGCGCAAAACGACACCGGGGTGGCGGCTGCTCGAAAAGTACGCTGTGAGGTGCGGCGGAGGGATGAACCACCGGCTCGACCTGTCCGATGCGATACTCATCAAGGACAACCACCTGGCCGCACTCGGCGGCAACATCAGTCTCGCGCTGAAGCGAGTGCGCAGGCTCGCTCCCGAGGGCGCGCGCATCGAAATCGAGTGCGAGCGCATAGAGCAAGTCCGCCAGGCGCTGGACGCTGGTGCCGATGTGGTGCTGCTGGACAACATGGCGCCGGATGAGCTGCGGGAATGCGTCGCTCTTGCGCAGGGGCGCGCGCTCACCGAGGCGTCAGGCGGAATCAACCTTCAAACGGTACGACGCGTCGCCGAGACCGGAGTGGACTGGATCTCCATTGGAGCGTTGACCCACTCGGCCATCTCGCTCGACATCGCACTGGACTTCGAAACCGTCCGATGAACGAGATGGCCGCGCTCATCGTAACCGCCGTCATCCTCGGCGCCCAACATACGCTGGCGCCGGATCACGTCGCGGCCGTCTCGGTGTTTGCCAGCCAGCGCCCGTCATGGCAACGGGCGCTGGGACTGGGTGCGCGGTGGGGGGTCGGACATTCGCTCACGATCGTGCTGCTCGGGAGCGCGCTCGTCCTGTCCGGGGCCCACATACCGCTGGCCTGGGAATCGTCCATCGAGCGGTTGGTTGGCGTCGCCCTCGTGCTCGTCGGCTGCGCGAGCATCTGGCGCGCGGCGCGATCGCCGCGCCGGTGGCACGAACACGACGGCGTAAGGCATGCACATCCGCCCATGGTGCGCGGCGCGCGGCACGATCGCGATCATCGCGCACTGCTCGGCATCGGCATGCTGCACGGCGTCGCCGGCACCGGGGCCCTCGTCATTGCAATACCGCTCGCCGCGGCAGGCTCACCGGCGCGATCGATGATGTTTCTCGCCTCTTTCGGCATCGGTACCATCGTCGCGATGTCGGTCTTCGCAGCCGCCGCCGGCGCTGTGTTCGGCCGCGCGGCCCGGCGTTCGGCGGCGATGGAGCGCGGGTTGGGGTTTGCCGCCGGCGCCGGCAGCGTCCTCGTCGGCGTGTGGTGGTGGGCCGCCGCCGCCGGCGCGACTCCCTAACGAGCGCGAGCTCCATGCCTGCCGGTGTCAGCGCAATCCTGCAGCGCGCTCCAACTGCTCGCCCAATTCTTCGGGGTTGGTTACCGGTGCATCGCAGGAATGGCTGCGGCAGACATATGCCGTGGCGTGCCCGTCGCGCGCGACCCGTCCCTCGAGGAGGGCCGGCACTTCAGCGTCCGCCGCGCCGCCGGCCAGCACCAGCGCCGGCAGATACCGCCGGGCGGTTTCGCGCGCCAATGCCTGAAAGTCCGGCGATTCGGGGTTGCCGGCGATCGCCACTTCGACCGCGCCGAATGCGGCCAGCTCCGCCGCGCCAAGCAGGTGGCCGAAGGCGGTAGGGTGCCGCGGCATTGGATCGGCCAGCGTTTCACAAACGAACACCGCGCGCCTCCGCAGCTCCGCATCGGCGGTGAGCTCCGCCACCCGCAGCAGCAGCTCGACGGCGAGCGACGTACCTGACGGAACCGCGTTGTCGGTGATCTCGCGTGGGCGTGTGATCAGCGCCTCGTGATCGCTGGCGGTGTCGAAGAACGCGTTCGCCTCGTCGTCCCAGAACCACTCTACCGCCGCGTGCGCCAGTGCGACCGCTCGCCGCATCCATTCCGGATCGAATGTAAGCTCGTACATCCCTAACGCGGCGAGGCCGGTTGCCGCATGGTCCTCGAGCATGCCGTTGATGCGGGTCACCCCGTCCTTGTGCACCCGAAACACCCGGTCGTCGCGCACCAATTCCCGAAACAGGAACTCAGCGTTGGCGAGAGCGAGCTCGCGGGCCTGCGGGTGCTCGAGTGTGCGCGCCACTTCGGCCAGCGCTCGCAGCATCAGCGCGTTCCACCCGGCCAGGATCTTCTCGTCGCGTGCGGGCCAGATCCGCTTGGCACGCGCCGCGTACAACGTCTCGCGAATGCGCACGAGTTGCTCGTGCAGCACCTCGGCCGGTACTCCCTCGCGGGCGGCAACGACCGCAGCATCGTCGGTGACGTACAGAATGTTCTGCCCCTCGAAGTTTCCAGTCTTGGTCACGCCGTAGTACGAGATTGCCCGCCTGGCCAGCTCGCGTCCCAGCAGCTCGTGCAGTTCGTCTTCAGTCCAGAGGTAGAACAGCCCTTCTTCACCCTCGCTGTCGGCGTCCAGTGAGGCAAAGAAGCCGCCCGACGGCGACGTCATCTCGCGGCCCACCCACGCAACCGTCTCGTCGACAACCCTCCGGATCTCCGGACTGCCCGTTGCCTGACACAGGTGCGCACCCAAACGGAGCAGCAGCGCGTTGTCGTACAACATCTTCTCGAAATGCGGCACCAGCCATTGCGCATCCACCGAGTACCGGGCAAAACCGCCGCCGATCTGATCGTAAATGCCCCCGCGCGCCATCGAGCGAAAGGAATTGGCGGCGATCTCCAGCGCTCGCCCGTTGCCCGTGCGCCGCCAATGGCGGAGCAGAAAATCCAGCGCCATGGTCTGTGGAAACTTCGGCGCCCCCTCGAAGCCGCCGTAGCGGGAGTCGTAGCGCTGAGCCAACTCGCGGAACGCCTTCTCGAATAGCGGCGCGTCCAGCGCGCCCGAAGGACCCATTGCCTGCTGCGCTACCTCGTAGATCCTCCGGAGCTGCGTTGCGCCCTGCTCCACCTCGCTGCGACGGTGTCGATAGGCGTCGGCCACGGCGTTGAGCACGCGCGGAAATGCCGGGAGCCCATGCCGGTCCTCCGGCGGGAAGTACGTCCCTCCGTAGAACGGCGATCCATCGGGGGTGAGGAACACCGTCATCGGCCACCCACCGTGTCCGGTCAGCGCCTGCACGGCGGCCATGTAAATGGCGTCGACATCGGGGCGTTCCTCGCGATCCACCTTTACGTTCACGAACAGCCGGTTCATCGTTTCGGCGATCTCCGCGTGCTCGAACGACTCGCGCTCCATCACGTGGCACCAGTGACAGGCCGAGTAGCCCACGCTGAGGAGGATCGGTTTCTCTTCCTGCCGCGCGTGCGCGAATGCCTCGTCGCCCCAGGGGAACCAGTCCACTGGATTGTGCGCGTGCTGCAGCAGGTACGGGCTCGTCTCACCGGCCAACCGGTTGGACGCGCGCCCGGCGCTGGTCGGTCGCTTGTGTGGTGACGGCATGATGGGTGAT
>DATKDD010000086.1:0-2549 GCA_035512875.1 Gemmatimonadaceae bacterium
GCCCAAACGAGCCCGAGCATCGCAGTCACGATCGCGCCGAACATGACGCGCACTACCGTGAAGTCGCGCCCGGTGAGCTGGCCGGCAATGACGCGAGGGTCACCAAGCCCGGTGCGCTCGAGAATCACACCAAACGCAACGCCTATCGGCAGCGCCGTGATTATCGCGGGTAGCGGCTCGCCGGTCACCGTGCACCCTGCAGGGCGACTTTGCGCGACAGCAAAGCGACCAGGGCCGCCGTGCCGAACGCGACAGGAATGAAAATCCACGCACCGGTAGCGAGCAATGCGCCTCCGGTTAGTGCAAGGCCACTCGTGCACCCATAGGCGAGCCGGGCGCCGAGTCCCATCAGGGCGCCACCGGCGAGCGCCCGCGTCAGGCGCGAACGACTGACGGTACCGGCCGCGCGAATCGCCTGGCGCCGGCCGGACCACCGTGCCGAGAGTGCCGCACCTAGAATCACGCCGGCGATCTGCATCACGATCCAGTCGTTGAGCAGATTCACCCCCGACGGCAGCCGGTCCGCCAGCGCGGGATCGGCGGCAAGGGTGACCGGCGAAACAGATCCGACCATCGATCCCGCCGCGGCGGCGAACGCTCCCGAGGCGCCGATCCCGCGTCCGGCCACCGCGAACGATGCGAGGAGCACCAATCCTAACGCTACTCCGCCCCTGGTGGCGTCGGCGTAAGCCTGTGGCGCCCGCATCAGCGCGTACCGTCCCGAGGGGGACCGCCACCGCCCTGGCCGCGAGTCGGATTCACGAGCGGCAGCCCGCGCTTCTCCCAATCGTCCATCGAGCCATCGTAGAGCAGCACATGATGGCCCAGCAGCCGGGCGGCCAGCAGCACAACTGTCGCCTGCTGCCCGATGTGGCAGTATGCAGCCACCGTGTCGCCAGGGAGCACGCCGCCCGCGGCGAACTTGCGACGCAGTTCCTCCGTCGGCAGGATGCGCAGGGAATCATCGACCAGCGAGTTGAACGGGATGTTCGTTGCGCCGGCGATGTGACCGGCGCCGTGATCGCGCATCCCGGGTCCCTGGAAGAACATCGGAGCGCGCGCATCGATCAGCCGCACCCCCGGCGCCCGCGCATTGGCCTGCACCCACTCGTAATTCACGACCAGCGGCCGCTGCGCCGGTTCTGTCAGGGTGCCACGTACCACGGCGGGCGGCGCCTCGGTGGTGAGAGGATGACCAGCGCGTTTCCATGCCGCGGTTCCGCCATCCAGGAGGCGTGTGCGACTTCCGAGCCCCGCCGCGTGCAGTGTGAACACCACTCGTGTGGCCGGTGATACCCAGTCGGCTCCGAAAGCGACGACTACCGTGCTACCGTCAGCAATGCCGAGCCGTTCGAGCCGCTGGCGCAGTGTGGCCTCGTCAGGCAGTTCGAGGGCGAGGCCCCCTTCCTGGCGCGGTGCTGACAGATCTCGCAATTCGACGAAACGAGCGCCGGCGATGTGGCCCGCGTCGTAATCCTCGCGTGCGGACACATGCAGTACCACTGTCTTCGGATTGCCAAGCTGGCGGGCGAGCTGGCTCGGAGTGATGAGAAGATCTTCCGGATCGGCAGGTTGTGCACCGGCGGCGCCTGCCGTGGTAACGACCGATGCAATGACGACGAAGCGCCGGACATGAGCGAGCATGACTCCTCCTGATGATGTCGAGAGTCAAATGACTGACGTTGGTGTCATGATGTAGCCCTGCCTCGTCACGGTGGTGGCGGTGGCGTGTGCGAGTTGTGTGGAACTCGTGAAGGCGTTAGCGGTCGAGCCGGTAGCCGGTCTTGAACACCGTTATGATGTGGCGCGGATTGGCCGGATCGGTCTCGAGCTTGCGACGCAGCTCGGCGATGTGGGAATCGACCGTTCGTGACATGACGAGCGGGCCGTAGCCCCACACCTCGCGCAGCAGCTCCACGCGGCTCGCCACGCTCCCATCGCGCCGGGCCAGCGCGAGGAGCAGATCGAACGCCTTGGGTGGCAACCCGACCGCCTCGCCGCCGCGCGTCACCATGCGCGATGATTCGTCTACCGCGATGTTGCCAAATGCTATGAGTGCCGGCTGGCCGTTGGCGGCGGCTCGCGCACCGCGGCGCAGCAGCGCACGAATGCGCTCGAGCAATTCGACGAGACTGAACGGTTTCGTGACATACTGGTCAGCGTCGAGTCGAAAACCACGGATCTTGTCGTGCTCCTCGCCGCGGGCGGACAGGATAATGACGGGAAGCTCGCGCGTATGACCACGAATGCCGCGCAGCACCTCGAACCCGTCGAGTCCGGGCAGCATGAGGTCGAGTATGACCAGATCAGGTACCCACGATCGGACGAGCTCGAGCACCTCCCGGCCGTCGCCCACTGCCCTTACGTCCAGCCCCTCCAGCGCCAGGTTATGCACGAGCAGCGCGGCGAGGTCGCGCTGATCCTCTACCACCAGCACGCGCGCCATCACGGCGCCGCGTCAGGCAGATCGATGATGAACCGGGCCCCGCCGCCCGGCGCACTCTCCACCGTTGCACTGCCCCCGTTCTCCTCGGCGAGCTCGCGTACGA
>DATKDD010000087.1:0-4439 GCA_035512875.1 Gemmatimonadaceae bacterium
AGCGCGTCGGTACCGCGAGGGCGGTATGCGATGTCGGCGATTCGCCTGACGAGTACTGGCGGCGTCGGCGCGACCGGCCGTCTGCTCCGTCCAACGACAGGCCGGTGCCACCCGGCGGTGCTTCTGCAGAACGGCCGCGAGGAGAATAGTGCCGTCATCGGCCGTCTCCCCGACGAGTTCGGCGACGTGGTCGTGCTCGCGCTGGACTACCCCGATGCCATGCCAATGGCGATCCAGCTCAGCGACGTCCTGCAGCACCGTGACCGGCTGCATGGCGCCGCGAGGGAAATCCCGGCTCAGTTCCTGCTCGGTGCCGACTATCTGGCGCAGCGAGGCGACGTGGACAGCGCCCGCCTCGCGATCGCTGCGACGTCGTTCGCCGTACCGTTCGCGACGATCGCCGCGGCGGCGGATCCGCGGTTCAGAAACGTGGCGCTCATTTACGGCGCCGGCGATCTCCCGAAGGTGCTGGCCTCGAACCTCGATCTGGATCCGGCGTTCCTGCGCCGGCCGGCGGCGTGGCTGGCAATGCGGCCGTTTGCCGAGTTCGCGCCGGAACGATTCATCCATCTCATCGCGCCGCGGCCCATCATCATGGTCAACGGCATCGACGACCCTCAGATGCCGGTCGAAGCGGCACAAGCGCTTTATCGGGCTGCGCGCGAGCCCAAGGACCTGATATGGATGCGGACGGGGCACCTGATGCCGACCGACAGCGCGCTGATCCGCACGCTCGTCGACACTGCGATGGCGCGGATGCCGGTGTTGCAGGATACGGCCGCGACCGCGTGCGCGACAAACGCTGCTGACGAGGCGGACATGTAGAACCATGGGTCGCCCTCGCGACACCGGCCGCGATACGTTCGGCGATCTCGGGCGCCTCCTTCCTCCTCACAGAACCACGGCTCAACTTCCTGCTCTCCATCTCTCCGGGTGAACAACCGATGCGTGCCTTCCTCCTCGTAGGGCTGCTGCTGGCCCCCGCCGCCGGCGCGCAGGCGCCAGGCAAGTGGCCTCCCGACTCCCTGGTCAACACGCAGGTGATTCCGCACGGCACCTCGATGACGCAAGTCGTCGGCACAATGCGCAATTTTTCCTTTGACCTCGACGTGCGCTGCACCTACTGCCACGTCGGCGAGGATGACACGCCGCTGGCGCAGGTGGATTTCGCCAGCGACGAGAAGCGCAACAAGCTCGTCGCCAGGCAGATGATGCTCATGGTGCAGGAGGTGAATCGCCGCCTGGACACCATCCCGCAGCCCGGGACGCCGGAAGTTGCCGTGACGTGCGCCACCTGCCATCGGGGCGTGGTCCGGCCGGTCCCCCTCGCTACGATAATCTCCGAAACGGCGATCGCTGCCGGCTCGGATTCCGCGATCCGGACCTATCACGCCTTACGAGAAGAGTACCACGGGCGGGATGCCTACGACTTCGGCGAGATCTCGCTGAACACGGCAGCCTTTCGCGCGGCACGTGCCGGCAAGATCGAGGAGGCGTTGGCGTTGCTGCAGGTGAACGAAGAGCAATTTCCCGGCTCGACGGCGTTGCACATCTCGCGCGGGAACATTTACCTGATGCGGGGAGACACGACTGCGGCGGCGGAGTCGTTCCGCGAGGCGCTACGACGCGATTCAACGCACGGCGAAGCGCGGGGACGCTTGCGAGCGATCGGTCGCGAGCCCTGACGAGCGGCACATCCGTCGCCGGACGGCTACCACTCGCGATGACCGTCACATGCGCCGCAACACCCGGTATTTGCCGAACGCCCACAACCCATACACCAACGTCACCGCCGCGCTGGCCCCGATCGCCTGCGGAGTGCCGATCCGGTGCGCCAACCCCCCCACCAGATACGGACCGAGTACGGGACCCACACCAACGAAGATCCACGCGTACGCCGCCATCACACGCCCGCGTAATGCATCGGGCACCAGAGTCTGAAGCAGACCGTTCGAGATGGCATTCGTCAGGACCATCGTAAAGCCGACGAACAGCAATAGCACTACCGACAGCATGAGCGACCGCGAGAGCGAAAACGCAAGCACGAGCACCGAGAATCCGAGCGCGCCGGCGGTCAGGACTCGCCCGCGTCCCGCGCGGCGCGCGACGAACGCCAGCACCAGACCGCCCAGGATCGCCCCGCACCCCACCGCGCCGAGCAGCCAGCCATACGTTCGCGCGTCACCGCCTAACGTATCACGCGCGATGACCGGCATGAGGGCCAGATACGGGGCGCCGAAAATCGAGTAGACCGCGATCAGCCGCATGAGAATCCACACTTCTCGCGTGCGCCGCACGTAGCGCAGCCCCTCCAGCAGCCCGGCCATCGGTGACGCGCCTGTAGCGTTGCGCAGTGCGCGAGGCGGCAGACGAATCATCAGCAGCCCGGTCAGCACCGCGGCGTAGCTCACCGCGTTCACCCCGAACACCGACGCCAATCCGAAATTGGCGATCAGCAGACCCGCCGCCATCGGCCCGAGAATGCGCGCGAGATTGAAGCCTGTCGAGTTGAGAGCGATCGCGTCGAGCAGGTCCTCGCGCCCAACCAGCTCGATGATGAGCGACTGACGGGCCGGAATCTCGAATGCGTTGATCAGGCCACCGAACAGCGCCAGCGTGACCACCCAAGCGATGCTGATGTGCCCCGAGACGACCATCAGCCAGAATGCCGACGCCTGCACCGCCAGCAGCGTCTGCGCCACGATCACCAGCTTGAGCTTGTCGTACCGGTCGGCGATCACGCCGCCGAGGAGGGAGAAACGCGCGACGGGAAGCGCTCCGGACGCGGCGACCAGGCCGACGATGAACGGATCGTTGCTCAGCTGGAGCGCGAGCCATCCCTGCGCCACCATCTGCATCCACGTGCCGATCAGCGAGACCGTCTGCCCCACCCAGAAGAGGCGGAAGTTCCGGTGCCGCTCGAGCGCGCGGAAGGCGTTGAGCGAGCGCGAGGCCGGCCGGGGTTGCGCCGGTGCAGCAGGCGGTGCCACGGCCTCCCCGGCGGTATGTGTCATTCTCCAGAGGTTCGCGGTGCGCGGCAGCGTGCGCCATTCTAAATTCCCCGAGCGGCACGCGCGCCGCGGCCTAAGCTCGTCAGACGACGAACCTCGTCGCAAGGGACTGCCATGCGCTCGCACAAGTACCAGCGCTTCAGCCCGGAGATGGCTGATGCCGTCGATCTCCAGGCGCTACTGGATCAGCTCTCCGACTTCCTGCTCCAATCCGGATTTGCGGGCGGCGAAGGATACCATCCGTACTGGGGCGACTTCGGCGATGACGCCGATCAATCGATGGACGCGTTGCGCGAAGCGATTTTCAAGGCGCTGGTCGAGAGCGGACAGTTCACGCCCGAGATGCTCCAGGCCATGCGGGGAGAGGGCGATGAGGGATCCGAGGCCAAGCTCTCGCAATTGCTCGACGAGCTGGTGCAGAGGCTGATCAACGAAGGGTTTTTACGCATGGAAGCGCCTCCGCAGATGCCGGAGAGCCATCAGGGCGTAACCGGCCCGGGCGGACTCGCCCGCGCCGCCTCACGTGACGTGCAGTTCAAGCTCACCGACAAGGGCCTCGACTTCCTCGGCTATCGCGCCCTGCGGCACCTCCTCGGTACGTTGGGAAAGAGCAGCTTCGGCAGCCACGACACGCCATACCTCTCCACCGGCGTGGAGGCCGACTCGTGGAGCCGTCCCTACGAGTTCGGCGATACTCTCAACCTCGACGGACCGGACACGCTGCGCCATGCGCTCATGCGAACCGGATCGCTCGACGTGCCATTGGATCTGGACTATTCCGACCTGATGGTGCGTCAGGCAGAGTATCGCTCGTCCTGCGCGACGGTGCTGATGCTCGATTGCTCGCATTCGATGATTCTCTACGGCGAGGACCGATTCACGCCCGCGAAAAAGGTCGCGCTCGCGCTTACACACCTGATTCGCACGCAGTTTCCCGGCGATTCCATTCGCGTGGTGCTTTTCCACGATTCCGCCGAGGAGATCCCCCTCCCCGCGCTCGCGCAGGCGCAGGTCGGACCGTACCACACCAATACCGCCGAAGGACTCAAGCTCGCTCGCCGCATTCTGATGAATCAGAAGAAAGACATGCGGCAGATCGTGATGATTACCGATGGAAAGCCAAGCGCGCTCACCCTGCCCGATGGCCGCATCTACAAGAATTCAATGGGGCTCGACGGCAATGTCATCGCCCGGACGCTGCACCAGGTGGCCGACTGCCGGCGCAGCGGCATTGTAATCAACACATTCATGCTCGCCCGAGACCACGCGCTGGTCGAGTTCGTGAAACGTGTTTCCGCCATCAGTCGCGGCAAGGCGTACTTCACCAACACCATGACGCTCGGACAGTTCATTCTCATGGACTTCCTGCGCCGAAAGACCCGAAAGGTGAGCTGAAGGCGACGTTGGCTCAGGCAGGAAACCACCACG
>DATKDD010000088.1:0-5100 GCA_035512875.1 Gemmatimonadaceae bacterium
TGCCTCGGCAGCGGACGCACCGAACAGCGTAGCGCCTACAAATGCCCCAACAATCCATTTTCTCATGATCTCCTCCAGCTCCCCCGTGATAATCGCCACATGATGCGGCGCGCACAGTGTGAAAAGGCAGGGCTGGTGCCACATGGCGGCAAGGTGATGTTTGAATCACAACTCAATGTGGGCCAATGAGTTACGGACATCGCCCCGGTTGGCTCGGAGCGAGTCGGCGTCCCTGTCGCGGGACAGATTCAACTCCGTTTTCGGGACGGCCGGGAGAGCGGGAAGCGCACCATCGCGCAGCGAGCCAGACTCTGGAGATAGGCGGCAACGTGACGCGCTCATCGTCGCCCTTGACGAATTCCGTTATGCGCGAGAACCGGCTTGCTCGCCATCCGGCGCATCGAACACCTGGTGCTCTCGAAAGCCCAGCAAGGCACCCTTCACGTCGAGGGCGATGTTCCGGAATCGCTCGGCGGCTTCAGAGCTGACACGAACTTTCGAAAAGAGGATTATCGCGAACAGTTCCTCGCCACCTAGCCCGCCGAAACCCAGCACCGATTCCACGCCGTACCGGACGACGAATTCCGATTGCGCCGGAATGTACGGACTGCCTCGCGCCCGCTCGACATGAAATACGTTGTACGTCTTGCCTTCGAGCTCCTGGATCAGCGTTGGAGAGGGGGCCACCACAGATTCGATGTCGAGGCCCAGTTGACGTATGAGCTGCGCGATCATTGGGGCGCGCTCGACGACCTCCGGCGTGGGGAGCGGAATGACGCGATGTGCGAGCGATTGGCGTCGGTCATTCCACTCCGGCAGTAGCCCCGCGCTCGCCAGCAGCGTCAGGCAGCGAAAGTCCTGGCTGGCAGGCTGCGCTCCGAGCAAGGCGCGGGCGACTTCGCGAAGCTCGGGGTCGAGATTGGAGAACCGTTGTGTGCGATAGAACCGCACCAGCGCACAGTTGCGTTCCTCCGTCTTCGGTTCCCGGAGCGTGTTGTAGAGATACTGAACCATGCTTCGCGCGGCCGTTTCCACGGTCGGAGCGCCACGCGCGACGCGACGTAGCGCGGATCCACACCGAAGCATCTCACCGAGGGCGAAGTGCTCCAGCGACAGCGGTCGCAATGCATCGCTGCTCTGCGCTGTTGGCGTATCAGGCACGTGGCTCCGTGTTGGATTTCTAGCCGGAGTCGACGCAAAGCTTGCGCCGAGCTTCAGGCTATTCGGCTAGAGCCGCCGGGCCGGACTCTTCGGCGACCCTCGCTCCTATCCGCCCCGGATCCCGCACGCTCGTAAGGTCGAGTAGCAGGCACCAGAACACCTTGACACGATACGATCACCCTCTAGCTTGCGGCGTATGACACGCGCATCCCTCGGCCACCTTCCCCTCGAACTCGGCAATCACATTTGCCGCGTCTTGCTCGTATGCGCGCATACGGGGGGAGCCACCGAGTTCTGAGCAGACGGCGAACGATACCGCATGTCGATCACGACGAGGCCCCTCCTGAACCATCAGGTGGGGCCTCGTTACTTGTATACCTGACGATTGGAACCGGCGACCAGAATCTGAAGTATGGAAAAGGTGAGGACCTCATGACTCGTAATACTCTCGCCGCCACCGAGGCGGATCCCGCAATGCCCGCGTTACCACGGGGCGCCCTCGCGCAGCGCGCGCTTCTGCTTCGGCGCGCGGCCAACCGCACCTCGCGCCGGATTTTGCGTTCGCTGGGAACGGTGCCGCACCTGGTCTGGCCTGTGGCGCCCGAAGGCACATCGAAGGTGTTCGAACGGATCCAGGCCGCTCCGCCGAGCGCGCCATTAGGGCGGCCGGTGGAGCCGGATGTCGCACTCGAAGAGGAGCGCAACCGGTGGGGTGGACGGCTCTAGCCTCCATGATCCTATAGTGCAAGCCACTGCTGACGAGGTTACCGGCGCTCCCTAACGAGAATCGGACGCCAGCTCACGGCGCCGCGTCGTGGAACTCGACGGCGATCGCGCGTTCGCTGGTCCATCGCATGCGCCAGTCGCTCTCGAACAGCAGCACCGGGTTCCCCTTGGCGTCGAACAGTCGCATGATTCCGCGATCGTCGGAGAGCCGCTCGATTTCTGCTTCGCTTCCGGTCACCCAGCGCGGATGCTTGTAGACGATCGGCTCGAGCCGGCAGCGCACACGGTACTCGTGCTCCAGCCGGTGGAGCAGCACGTCGAACTGCAGCATTCCAACCGCACCGACGATGGGCGTCGGCCCGGAGATGTCCGTGGCCGAGGTAAAGAAAACCTGCGCCGCACCCTCCTCAGTGAGCTGCCTCAGACCGGCATCCAGCTGCTTGCGGCGCAGGGGGTCGTCGAGGATGACGCGGGCAAAGTGCTCGGGCGGAAAGCGCGGAATGTCCAGGAACTCCAGATCCACGCCAGCCGACAGCGTGTCACCGATCCGTAGCGCGCCACGATCGAGTATCCCGATCACATCGCCCGGCCACGCTTCCTCGATGAGCGTGCGCTCGCGCGCGAGAAACTGCTGTGGCGCTGCCATTCGAATGGTCTTGCCCGTTCGTACGTGCCGGACGGGCATCCCCGCCTCGAACCGTCCCGAACAAACACGTACGAACGCGACTCGGTCGCGATGCCGTGGATCCATGTTCGCCTGGATCTTGAACACGAAGCCCGTGAATGCCTGGTCCGTCGGATCTACGAGCCCAGCGCTCGACTCTCGCGCTACCGGTGGCGGTGCGAGCGAGAGAAACTCGCGGAAGAAAGTCTCGACGCCGAAGTTGGTCAGCGCGCTTCCGAAGTACACCGGCGTGTGTCCGCCGGCCATTACGTGGTCGCGGGAAAACGGATGCCCGGCCGCGTCCAGCAGCGCGACATCGTGCAGCAACCGGTCGTGCGCTTCGTCGCCGAGCGCCGCGCGCAATGCCTCATCGTGGATCTCGAGCACCTGTTCGCCGGCACGCTTGGCGCCGCGGTCGGCGCCACGGGCAAACAGGTGCGCTCTCGCCTGACGACGATCGTACACCCCGAGAAACGCCCCGTCGCGATGGATCGGCCAGCTCGCCGCATAACATGCAATGCCCAGGTCCGCCTCCACGTCTTCCAGCAGCTTGAGCGGCTCCTCGCCGGCACGATCGCACTTGTTGACGAAGGTGAAGATCGGTGTGCGACGGCGCTTGCAGACGGCAAAGAGTTGACGGGTGCGGTCTTCGACACCGCGGCGATTGTCCAGCAGCATCACCGCGCTGTCGGCGGCGATGAGCGTGCGGTAGGTGTCTTCGGAGAAGTCTTCGTGTCCGGGTGTGTCGAGCAGGTTGACCTGATAACCATCGTATTCGAACTGCATGACGCTCGACGAAACCGAGATACCACGTTCCTGCTCGAGCTTCATCCAGTCCGATGCGGCGTGCCGGTCGGCTCGGCGCGCCTTGACAGATCCGGCCAGGTGAATGGCCCCGCCATAGAGCAGCAGTTTCTCCGTGAGCGTCGTCTTGCCGGCATCGGGATGGCTGATGATGGCAAAGGTGCGCCTGCGGCGAATGGCCGCCTCGATGGTGTGGCGGGAGGACTCGATCACGTTCGCGTCAGGCATGCCGAAAGCTAGAAGCGAGTGGCGAGTGCGGCAACGCTGTCGCCGCCATCTTGCCGGTGTCCGGCGGCTACAGGGGCTTGTCACGCTCGCAGGACCCGATCAAGCTTGCGTAGGCCCTGAAGCGGGAAGGGCGGGCCGGCCGGTCGGCGTCACGCCGCTGAGAGGAGCCACGACGCCTTACTCATGACCTGAATGGATATGCCAGAACAGGACATGCCCAGGGACGGGACGTCCGAAGGACCGCGGGTGGACCTCTCAAATGCCGTACTGGTGCACTTCTACCGTGCGGTCGTAAGCCATGCCGATGTGTGGCGGCAGCGGATGGATGCCACCACCAACTGGGCGGCGGCGACGACAGCGGCGATGGTGACATTCTCCTTCGGCGACCGTGCTGCCCCGCACGTCGTGCTGCTCCTGACGCTCGGCTTCAACATGATCTTTCTGCTCATGGAATCGCGCCGGTATCAGGTGTACGACCTCTGGCGACGACGTTTTCGAACTCTCAACCAGTACATGATTGCCCCCGTCCTCTCTCCGCTGCACGGGCCTGACGCGGCGGCAATCCAGGAAAATCTGGCACGAGTCGCGGCGGATCTCGGTCGAACCGTTCCGCACCTCAGTCTTCTGGATGCGACCGGTTATCGTCTCCAACGCAACTATGTCTATCTGATCGGCGTGGCGCTGGTCGCCTGGGTTACGCGGCTGGCGTTTCAGCCTCATGTGTCGGCGAACCTGGACGATGTGATCGAGCGCGCTGCCATCGGTAGCGTTCCCGGCAGCGTCGTCATGGCCAGTGTCGCGCTCTTCGCGCTGGCATGCATCATCCTGGCGGCCCGTGCTCCCTCGGAGCACATGCTGAACTGGATGACTATTCCATCTCCGGCGGAACGACTGGTTGCCCAGTCGCGACGGTGGATCGGCAAACCAGGCCGACCCTCCTGAGGCGGACCGAAGCAGCTGGGCAGACCACACTCATCTGCATTGCGTACTCGCAGTGCACCGGCCCATTTCTTGACCAGTCCGGTTCGGAGCGGTTCTGGAAACGAACGCTGCTGCACTCGCCGATGACCGGCAAGGACACGAGGCCATTCACCTGGAGTGAGGAATAATGAGCAAGCTGCTGCGCGGTTTGGCCGCGGGCTACGGCGCCAAGAAGCTCGGAGGCGGGTGCTTCAGCACTGTACTGATCTTCATTCTGCTGTGGTGGTTGCTCGGTTATTGTGGAATCTTCCAGTAACTGACACCGCCTCGTTCGAGTCGCGATCTTCCCGCCGCGGCGCGGGCGGGCATCGCGCACGGCTGAGTGATACCTAACGAGCTCAATGGAGTTCGCGCCGCGTTCGACGAACGCGAACGGGATTTCAGAGAAGCGCACAGCGTCCGCGAGCGACTTTCCTCCCGGCTGAGTCTGGCACGGCTGATCACGTTCGGCGTGATCGTTCTGGTCATCATCGTCGTGATCGCCGGGAGGCTGTCTGCGTCCGAAGCGGCTCCGTTCGTCTGGACTCTGGTGGCCG
>DATKDD010000089.1:0-6704 GCA_035512875.1 Gemmatimonadaceae bacterium
CATGATCCGCTGGTCCCACGTCGCCAAATCATTCGGAGACAAGGAGGTGCTCGTCGACTTCTCCCTCGAGGTTCTCGAAGGGGAGGCCATGGTCATGATCGGCTATTCGGGAACCGGGAAGTCCGTGGCGATCAAGCATGCCGTGGGACTGCTCGTTCCCGACTCGGGCGAAGTGTGGGTCGACGGCGAGCGGGTAGACATGTTGCGGCGCCGTGACCTCTACCGGTTGCGCTCGAGCATCGGCTACGTCTTTCAGTTCGCCGCTCTGTTCGACTCGTTGACCGTTGGCGAGAATGTGGCCATGGGACTTCGCAAGCAGGGCGCGCTGCGTGGCGCGGAGATCGGCGCCCGGGTGGATGAAGCGCTCGAGCTGGTCGATCTGCCGAGAGCGCGCGAACTCTTTCCGCCCGAGCTGTCGGGCGGCATGCGCAAGCGTGTCGGCATCGCGCGAGCGATCGC
Organism: Gemmatimonadaceae bacterium; assembly: GCA_035512875.1. Lineage (GTDB taxonomy): Bacteria > Gemmatimonadota > Gemmatimonadetes > Gemmatimonadales > Gemmatimonadaceae > JALZIF01. The sequence continues at coordinate 460 of DATKDD010000089.1, forward strand.
GCTGCGACCCAAGTACATCCTCTACGATGAGCCGACGACCGGGCTCGACCCGGTCACCAGCGCGGTGATCGATCAGCTCATGGTCCGCATGCAGCAGCAGCTTGGTGTTACCAGCGTCATCGTTACACACGACATGCGGAGCGCCTACCGCGTGGGAACCCGGATCGCGATGCTGTACGAGGGACGGGTACGCCAGGTGGGAACCGTCGATGAGGTCCGCGCCACCACCGATCCAATCGTCAGGCAGTTCATCGAAGGCCGGGCGAGTCTGGCGACCGATGTCCCGCAGCCGGAGTCCGTAGCGGCAGGGGATTTCGCGTGACGCGCACGCGGGCGCGGGAGGAACGTTCGGCTGGCGGCGTGGTCTACCGGATGGTCCAGGCGCGGCCCGTGTTCCTGTTGATCCGAGACAGCTACCGCAACTGGGGATTCCCGAAGGGGCACCTGGAGCGCGGCGAGCTCGCCGAGCATGCGGCGCTGCGCGAGGTCCAGGAGGAGACGGGGCTGTCGGCACTGACGCTCCGCGGCGAGATCGACGAGATCGATTGGTATTTCCGGTTCCGCGGCCGCCTCATTCACAAGTACTGCCACTTCTTTCTCATCGAGTCGGCCACTGGGGAGACCGTTCCGCAACGCGAAGAGGGCATCACCGGCTGCCAATGGGTGGCGCTCGATGAGGGGTTGAACCTCGTATCGTACGCCAATGCGCGCGAAGTGCTGCGTCAGGCGGCTCAGATGCTCGACGCGCGCGACCACGCCGCGCCCGATCGATCCGCGCTCGAGGCTCGTGACGCGCGGTGAGCAGCCCGGTCGCCTGACGATCCGTGCTGCTGCACGCGTGCGTTTTCGCGCCGCGCGAGCGCTTTCGCGCGCTGGCCCGCGCGATGTTGCCGCGCCGGCAATGGCGCCTGACGATGGTCCGGCGACCCGACCGGTTCGCCGCCGCGATGCGGTCCGACCTGGTCGACGCTGCTCTCGTAGACCTGGGGGCGCCAGGTGCGCTCACGGATGTGGCGCCGCTCGCCCGCGAAATGCCGCTGATCCCTTTTCTCGGCTGCGCTCCGTTCGGCGTAGGTGACGCCGGCATGGTGGCGCGGGCCGCCGAGCTCGGCTTTGCCGACGTGCTAGCGGAAGGGGTCGACGACACAGTCATCGGCCCGATGGCGGCACTTCTGGCATTTACCAGCCGCTTTGCCACCACGTTGCACGATCCGCCCCCCGTGCTGGGATTGACGGCGCCCCTGCAGCTGGCGGCGTGGCGCGCGATCGTGGCGCGAGCAGGGCGGACGCTCTCGACTAACGAGGTAGCCAGGAGCTGCAGGGTCTCACGCGAGCATTTGAGTCGCACCTTCGCGGCCCGCGATGCACCGACCCTCAAGGAGGCGATCGACCTCGTGCGGCTGCTTGCCGCGGCTCAGCTGGCCAAGTGCCAGGCCTACGATCTCGCCGATGTTGCGCGTCTTCTGGGGTTCACTTCGCCAAGCCAGCTCTCGCGGATGGCGCGGCGCGTGCTGGGTCGCGGGGCAACGTCTTTACCTCGGCTCCGAGGGGACGATCTGGTGAGGCTCTGGGCCAGAGCCAACGGCCTCGCTGTCGCCCGTAGCCAAGGCCCTTGAATCCGCACGACCTTGTGATAAATTTCACAAGCTGATTCTTCACCCTTCCGCCCCTCCCGAGCGTCGCGTTATGGCATCCGAAACCACCCTCCGCCCCGCCGAGATCAAGGACATCCTGCTGCGCGAGATCGAGGCTGCCGAGCTGGGCTCCATCAACGTCGAGGAAGTCGGTTCCATTCTCGAGGTAAAGGACGGCATCGCGCGCATCTACGGCCTGACCAAGGCCGTCGCCGGTGAAATGCTCGAGATCACGGCGTCCGAAACCGGTGACAAGATCGTCGGACTCGCTCTGAACCTCGAAGAGGACAACATCGGCGCGGTCATTCTCGGCAACTATCTCAAGTTGAAGGAGAACGACGAGGTACGTCGCACCGGCCGCGTGCTCGAGGTGCCCGTCGGTCCGGCTCTCGTCGGCCGCGTCGTCGATGCGCTTGGCAATCCGATAGATGGCCTTGGGCCGGTCAACACCAAGCTGTCACGCAAGGTCGAATCGCAGGCGCCCGGAATCATTGTGCGGCAGCCGGTGCGGGAGCCTCTGCAAACTGGCATCAAGGCCATCGACTCGATGATTCCGATCGGCCGCGGCCAGCGCGAGCTGATCATCGGTGACCGCGGCATCGGCAAGACCGCAATCGCCGTAGACACAATCATTAATCAGAAGGGCCAGGGCGTCATATGCGTCTACGTCGCCATTGGCCAGAAGGCGTCCACCGTCGCCAGCGTGGTGGAGCGGCTCAAGTCGGCGGGCGCCATGGAATACACAATCGTCGTCGTCGCCTCCGCCTCCGATCCGGCACCCATGCAGTACATCGCGCCATACTGCGGGTGCGCGATGGCCGAGTACTTCATGTACCAGGAAGGGAAGGCGACGCTGTGCGTCTACGATGACCTGTCGAAGCAGGCTGCTGCCTATCGACAGCTGTCGCTGGTTCTGCGGCGTCCTCCCGGTCGTGAGGCATATCCGGGTGACGTATTCTATCTCCACTCGCGGCTGCTCGAGCGCGCGGCCAAGCTGCGCGAGGACGCGGCGGTGGTCGACAACAAGACGATCTTCGCGCCGGGCGGCTCGCTCACCGCGCTGCCGATGATCGAGACGCAGGCCGGCGATGTCTCCGCATACATCCCCACGAACGTCATCTCCATCACCGACGGACAGATTTTTCTCGAGGCCGATCTGTTCTACGCGGGTGTGCGCCCGTCGATCAACGTCGGCATTTCGGTCTCGCGCGTCGGTGGCGCGGCGCAGATCAAGGCGATGCGTTCCGTCGCCGGCCGACTGCGTCTCGACCTTGCCCAGTATCGCGAGCTGGAAGCTTTTGCCGCGTTTGCATCGGACCTCGACGCCGCCACCAAGCGACAGCTGGAGCGCGGCGCGCGCACGGTAGAGGTGCTCAAGCAGCCGCAGTACTCTCCCGTGCCTGTCGAGCAGCAGGTGATGATCATTTACGCGGTGACGAACGGCCACCTCGACGACGTGCCGGTGCCCTCGATTCGCCAGTGGGAGCGCGAGTTCCACGATTTCATGCTGGCGAGCTTCCCGCAGGTCGGAGAAAGGATCCGCACCGACAAGGTCTTATCGAAGGAGACTGAAGAGGATCTGAAGCGGGCGATCGGGCAATTCAAGGAGCTGTTCGGAGCTTCCCGCGACGCGACGCCGGCCGTCGCGGCTCGCTGAGCCGTTTCAACTCGCAAGCGATAGCTCATGGCGAAGGGACGCGAGATCCTCGGACGGATCAAGTCCGTCGAGAACACGCGAAAGATCACGCGCACCATGGAAATGGTGGCGACGTCGAAGCTCAAGCGCGCTACCGATCGCGTGGTGGCGGCTCGGCCTTACGCGCAGGCGCTCACCAGCGTGATCGGCGATCTCTATTCGCCGGTGCTTGCCGAGCGGTTTCCGCTGCTGCGGCAGCCGGAGCGTACTCGCACGGCGTCGGTGCTGCTGCTCACATCCAACCGCGGGCTGGCAGGCGCGTTCAACGCCAACCTGATCAAGGAAGCACGCAAGCTCGTCAGGCGGCTGGAAGGCGAAGGCGTCGAGGTCGAGTTGCACGTCGTTGGGCGCAAGGGCATCGGATTCTTCCGGTATGTGGGACGCGAGATGGCATCCACGCGCACCGACATCAGCGACCGGCCAACCGCCGGAGATGCGAAGTCTCTCGTCGATGACGTGATGGAGGGATTCAGCAGCGGCCGGCTGGACGCGGTGTATGTGGTGTACGCCAAGTTCAACACGGCCATCTCGACGCCGCCGACTTCAGTGCGGATTCTGCCTGTCGAGCCACCGGCGCAAGCGAAGGGCGTTCAGCGCGACTACATCCTGTCGCCCAACGCGGAGGCGATCCTTTCCGAGTTGCTCCCGTTGTACGTCCGCAATTCGGTCTACCGGGCACTGGTCGAAACGGTGGCCGGCGAACAGGGCGCGCGGCGCACCGCGATGAAGAACGCGACGGATAATGCCGGCGACATGCTGACGGTGCTACGCCGGACCTTCAATCGCGCTCGTCAGGCGCAGATTACGCAGGAAATCGCAGAAATCGTCGGCGGCGCGGCGGCGTTGGAGGGGTAGGAATCAGGGGTTAGGGGCTAGGGGGTTGCAGGGGTGACAACGTAAAGCTTCGACTGGAGTGCTGTTCTCGCAATTCGCAATACGCAGTTCGTTATTCTCGCACTTTCGCACTTTCGCACTTTCGCACTTTCGCACTTTCGCACTTTCGCACTTCGCACTTCGTATCTCGCTTCTCGCATCTCATCATCGGAACCATGGCTACCACAACAGCATCTCGTAATATCGGCAAGGTCGTGCAGGTGATTGGGCCGGTGCTCGACGTGGAGTTCATCGCCGACAGCCTGCCCGAGCTGTATAACGCGCTCGAGATCACTGTCATGGGTGATGAGGGGGTGACGCGGAAAGTGGTCGCCGAGGTGCAGCAGCACATCGGGCGGAACCAGGTACGCGCCGTGGCCATGTCGACGACCGATGGTGTGCAACGAGGAATCGACGTAATCGACACCGGCGGCCCTATCACCGTCCCGGTTGGCACGGCGGCGCTGGGCCGTATCCTCAACGTGCTGGGTGAGCCGGTGGACAACGGTCCGGCGATCCCGGCATCGACGCCGCGCTGGCCGATTCACCGCGCCCGCCCTGATTTCGTCGATCTCGAGCCCAAGACCGAGGTATTCGAGACGGGAATCAAGGTCATCGATCTGATCGCTCCGTTCGTTCGGGGCGGCAAGATCGGATTGTTCGGCGGCGCCGGCGTCGGCAAGACTGTCGTCATCCAGGAGCTGATCAACAACGTCGCCAAGGGGCACGGCGGGCGGTCGGTGTTCTGCGGCGTGGGTGAGCGCACACGCGAGGGCAACGACCTGTATCTCGAGTTCAAGGAAGCGAACATTCTCGATTCGGTGGCGCTCATCTACGGACAGATGAACGAGCCGCCGGGCGCGCGTCTGCGTGTGGGCTTGAGCGGTCTGACGGTGGCGGAGTACTTCCGCGATGTCGAGAAGGCCGACGTGCTGGTGTTCATCGACAACATCTTCCGCTTCACCCAGGCTGGCTCGGAAGTATCGGCGCTGTTAGGCCGCATGCCGAGCGCGGTGGGGTATCAGCCCACGCTGGCGACCGAGATGGGTGAGCTGCAGGAGCGCATTACCTCGACTCGCAACGGCTCGATTACGTCGGTGCAGGCCATCTACGTGCCGGCGGATGACATCACCGATCCCGCGCCGGCGACGGCGTTCGCGCACCTGGATGCGACGGTCGTACTCTCGCGTGCGATCACCGAGCTCGGGATCTATCCGGCGGTTGATCCGCTCGCCTCCTCGTCCCGCATTCTCGACGCGCAGTACATCGGCCCGCGTCATTACAAGGTTGCGACCGATGTGCAGCGCATTCTGCAGCGGTACAAGGAGCTGCAGGACATCATCGCCATTCTCGGGATGGACGAGCTCTCCGAGGACGACAAGAAGATCGTCTCGAGAGCGCGGCGCGTGCAGCGGTTCATGTCGCAGCCGTTCGCCGTCGCCGAGCAGTTCACCGGAATTACCGGGAAATACGTGAAGCTCGAGGAAACCATCTCCAGCTTTGAGAAGCTGGTCGCCGGAGGCTACGACGAGATGCCCGAGCAGGCGTTCTTCATGGCGGGCGGCATTGAAGACGTGGTGGCGAACGCCGAGCGCATGGCGCGCGGGTAACAGGCATGCTTCACGTCGCGGTGATTTCGCCGGAACGGACGCTGTTCGAGGGTGAGGCCAGCTCGGTCATAGCTCCCGCGCACGATGGCGAGGTGGGTATTCTGACGGGCCACGCCCCGATGATGGCGCTGCTCGGAAGTGGCACGCTGAGGCTGGCGAGCGGTGGCGGGGAGCGCCGATTTCTCGTCACCGGCGGCTTTCTACAGGTGGTGGACGATCAGGTTCGTGTAGTGACGGAGCAGGCGGAAGAGGAGGGGTGAGGGATGCGGGACGCGGGGCGCGGGACGCGCGAGGCGGGATGTGGGCCGCGGGTAACCGCGACGCGGGAATATCGGAACGGGGAGCGCTTGGCGGGTCGTGCGCTCCCCGTTTGCCATCCTGGGAAGAACTCGCGCTCATCAGTTGTTTACAGATCCAGGACACCGCGTCCCG
>DATKDD010000090.1:0-3704 GCA_035512875.1 Gemmatimonadaceae bacterium
GCCGATTCGTCAGGTATCGATGAGTCCACAATGCCGGCGGCCGGGTTCAGAGCGGCGCTCGCGCGCGACGTGGTGCCGGCGCGTGCGCGGCCGGCTGAGGGACCATACTGGTGGAGCGAACTGCCGGCGTGTGCGCTGTCCTCATCACCGCGCGGCCAGCCGAGCACTCGCGCAGCCCGTATCGTGTACGATCTGGCTGATCCGGTAGCGGGCGCGCTCGCACAGCGGCTCGTTGCCCTGGCATCGGACTCGTTGGCGAGCGACGCGGCACTGCTGGAGGCCGTCGCCCCAGCGCTCCGGTTGGCTCCATCACCACCAGTTTCGCTAGGCCTTCCTTCCGGCCGATTCGTCGAATCGCTGCGCGCCGGCAACGAACTGGCGTTCATCGTGGCGCTTCCCGTTCGGCCACCGGATCCCTGTCGCGCGTTGAACGTGGCCGGGGTGTCACTTTCGGGCGGCGGAACCCCGGTCTTGCTGTCTCCGTTGGTGGAAGCCGGGGGTTGGGCAGTCGTAAGGCGCGGTCGCATCACACTCGAGGTCGATTGGGATGGATCGATCCATATCGTCGGAGCCGGAGCTACGCCGGACGGTGGCCGCAAGTGACCTTCCGCACGCGCCTGCTGCTCGGCTTCGCCGTCACGGCGCTCCTGCCGTTGGCGTTGCTCGCCGCTGGTGTCCGGACCGAGCTCGGAGAGCGAGTGTCCGCGCAGCACGCCGCGCGCGTGGCGGCGCTTTCCCGCATCATCGAGCGGGACCTGGGACGCGAGGAGGCTGGTATAGCGCTCAAGCTGAAAGCGTTGACCGGGAGCATGGCGGACGACGATCGGCTCCGCCTTGCGCTCGTGCACGGCGCCGCGGCTGAACGCCGCTACCTGCTCGATTATGCCTCTCGAGCGATGCGTCTGGCGGGGCTGGATGTGCTTCTGATCCACGATGAGCGCGGCCGGATAATGAGCTCGGGTCATTTCCGCAACGACTTCGACCGCCTCGATCCGCGGATTCCCAATGCGCTCGCTCGACTGCAAGGCGGAGGTGCGCTGGCAACGTTGCGCGCGCCCGACGGCCCGTTCCTCGCCCTGCTTCGACTCGACACACTGATTCTCGGGCAGCGGCACTTTCGGCTCGTCGGCGGCGTGAAGGTCGACAGCGCACTGCTTGCTCGCTTTGCATCGGATGCGATGCTGCGTGTCACGCTGGTCACGCCTGACGATTCCGGGCGCGTAGCGAGCTCCGGCGGATCGGTTGCGGCGGAGCTTTCAATGCCTTTCGTGAGCGACGGTGATGCTTTTCCCGCGGAGCCGGCGGTGGCGCACGTCCTCATTGTCCAGACTGGGGATGAGCTGGCGGCGGTTCGCCGGAGCGTCGACCGCTGGTTCGCGTTCGCCATGGCGCTCATGGCGCTGACCGCCCTGGTGCTCGGGGCGTGGCTATCCGCCCGGCTCAGCCGGCCGCTGGCCGAGCTGGCCGATGCGACGAGCCGCATCGGGCTCGAAGGGCCGGAAGTCGAGTTGGCGACCGGTCGCGACGATGAGATCGGAGTCGTCGCCAGGCGCCTGACGACAATGTCACGCCGGCTTCGGGCGGGGGCGGCCAGACTTCGCGATGCGGAACGTCGCGCCACCGTCGGTGACATGGCGCGCCAGGTGAATCACGACATCAAGAATGGGCTGGTCCCCATTCGAAACGTGTTGCGCCATCTCACTCAGGTGCAGCAACAGTCCCCCGAGCTGCTGGCAGGAATCTTCGCCGAGCGCCGTCAGACGCTCGAGTCGAGCGTCGGGTACCTCGATACGCTTGCCCGCCGGTATGCGATGCTCACGCCGCGCGTGGATCAACGTCCATTCGATCTGGAATCGGTAGCGGCGGATGTGGCGCGGTCGGCGAGCCTTGGCGGAACCCAGGTGGAGCTCCAGCTGACACAGCCGCTTCCACGGGTGCACGGCGATCCGATCGTGCTTCGACGCATTCTGGAGAATCTTTGTCGAAACGCGCTGGAAAGCCTGACGGACGCCGATGGGAAAGTGACGTTGCGGGCGGCGCCGGTTGGCGGGGGCGTTCGCATCAGCGTAATCGACACCGGCCGCGGACTGAGCGAGGCCGAGCTCGGCCGGGCATTCGATGACTTCTATACCACAAAGGCCGGAGGCACCGGACTCGGTCTCTCGGTGGTACGCCGCCTGGCGAACGACCTTGGCGGCACGATGCGCATCTCTTCGTCGCCAGGAGCGGGAACGAGCGTCTCCATCGATTTGCCGGCAAGCAGCGTCCGAAGTCGAGCACCGGCGCCTGACCAGCTCCTCCGAATCCCCATTCCCGAATCCCGATTCCCGAAGTCATGACCACCATTCTCATCGTCGACGACCTTGCGTCGCTGGCCGAGCAGTACGCGTACGACCTGCGCCGGCTCGCCGGGTACGAGACACTCATCGCCGGCGACGGCGATGCCGCGCTCGAAACGCTCACACGTGAGGCGGTGGACTGCATCATCCTCGATCTCGAGATGCCCGGCAGGGATGGCTTTGCGGTCCTGCGAGCAATGCGCGAGCAGAAAATCGACGTGCCGGTGGTCGTCTACACCGGCACGGGCAGCTACGAGCGATGCGTGCAGGCGATGCGGCTTGGCGCGTATACGTTCGTGGACAAGGATGATCCGGTAGAGCGCGTCGTGCGCGAGGTGGAAAACGCAATGGAGCGGCGCATGCTGCTCGCCGAGGTCTCCGCGTTACGCCGTTACGCCACCGACGACTCGGCGTTGCTCGGCGACAGCCCGCCGATGCGAAAACTCAAGGATTCGATTGCGCGCGTGGCGCCGATTCCGAGTACGGTGCTCATCGTCGGCGAGAGCGGGTCGGGAAAGGAGTTGGTCGCGCGCGACCTGCATCGATTGAGCGGGCGCGAACGTGAGCCGTTCATCGCCGTCAACTGCGCGGCGCTTCCCGAGACGTTGATCGAGAGCGAGTTGTTCGGCCATGAGCGGGGAGCGTTCACCGGTGCCCACGCCACGCGCAAGGGCGCATTCGAGTCGGCCGGGAAGGGAACACTGTTTCTCGATGAGATCGGCGAACTGCCGCCGGCTGCGCAGGCGAAGCTGCTGCGCGTGCTCGAGGAACGCCAACTCGTTAGAATCGGAGCATCCAGGCCGGTGCCCGTTCCCGCCCGAGTCATCGCCGCAACACATCGCGAGCTGGCCGACGACGTTACCAGCGGCCGGTTCCGGCAGGATCTCCTCTTTCGCCTCAACATCCACGTATTGCGGGTTCCGCCGTTGCGCGATCGCCTGTCCGACGTACCGCAGCTCGTCGAGCATCTGCTGTCCGTGATCTGTGAGCGATTCGGCATGGCGCGCAAGCGCCTCACCCCCACGGCGCTGGAGCGGCTGAGCGCGTACGACTGGTCCCGGAACAACGTCCGCGAACTGCGGAACATCATCGAGCGCATGATCATCGCCGCCACCGGCGATCTCATTGGCGCAGAGCACGTGCCTGACGAGGTGGCCGCCGATGCGCCGGTGCCCGGTGGCAACGGCGCGGCACGCACGTACCTCGAGCGCAAGGCAGAAGCGGAACGGCAGATCGTGATCGCCGCGCTCCAGCGAAACGACGGTCACGTCACGCGGACGGCCGAGGAGCTCGGTCTGGCCGATCACGCGAGCCTGCTCAAGATCATGCGGCGGCTGCACATCGAGCGGTGAATTCCGGCGTGCC
>DATKDD010000091.1:0-12304 GCA_035512875.1 Gemmatimonadaceae bacterium
CGCGCAGGCGGACATCCGTGGCTCACCGAGTTGGACTGCCCGGGCTCGCCCTTTCCGTCGCCGAACGAGCCGCCGAGCCAGTAGCTGTCGCGGCCGCCGATCATGTCCATCGAATTCCAGAATGCCGACGAAGTGGATTGATAGGCGACATCCCGCAGCATTCCTGCGATCTTGCCGTCCTTGATCTCGTAGGCGAGCTGACCGGAAAACTGGAAGTTGTACCGCTGTTGGTCGATCGACCACGATCCGCGGTTCTTGACGAGAACGCCGCGCTGGGTATCGGCAACGATGTCGTCGAGCGACACGTTTGCGTCGCCAGGCAGCAGCGAGATGTTCGGCATCCGCTGGAACTGCACGCTCGACCACGAGTCGGCGAAGGAACAGCCATGCGATCGCCGAACTCCGGTCAGGCTCGCGATCCATGAAGCCTGCTCGCGCGTGGTCTGATAGTCGCGGAAGATGCCGTTCTCGACGATGTTCCACGATTCGGCGGGAACGCCTTCGTCATCCCACGCCACGCGCGAGAGCGAATGCTCCTGCGTACGGTCGGCCTGAACCGTCATGAATTCGGGACCATACTTGAGCTTCCCGATCATCGCTTCTGGCGGCGCCACGAAGCTCGTACCCGCATAATTCGCTTCGTACCCCATGGCACGATCGAGCTCGGTTGGATGACCGATCGACTCGTGCATGGTGAGCCAGAGGTTCGTCGGGTCGAGAATCAAGTCGTATCTCCCAACCTCGACCGACCTGGCGCTCAGCTTCTCCACGGCGAACGACGCCCATTCCTCGGCGTTCTCCGCCATGTTGAGACCGGTTATGTACTCCCACCCCTGACCGCGCGGCGCAATCTCGTGGGTGTAGCTCTGGAAATCGCCGGAGGCGATCGCCGTCGCGGTGAATTGCGGACCCACCCGGACGATCGTTTGCGACGTCAGAGTTCCGTCGGTGGTGGCGAGATGCTTTTCTTCTCGCAAGAGCGCCATCCCGGAGTTCACGAATCGTATCCCGGGCACCCTGAGAGCCGCTTCGTTGGCGGCGAACAGCAGCGCCACCTTTTCCTCGATAGGCACTTCGAGCGGATCGACCACACCCGGAGTACTCCAGGTTCCGACGACCGGTTGAACGGGCGCAAGCTCTACCGGCCGCTTCTGCACCGCGCGGGCGGCCTTGGCGATGCGCGCCGCGTCACGCGCTACGCTCTGCACGCTTTCCCTGGTCAGCGTCGAGGTTGCAGCAAACCCCCAGGCGCCACCGACGATTGCCCGCACACCGATTCCCAGCGACTCCGAATCGCTGACACCAGTTACCTGCCGCTCGCGCGTGCCGACGAACTGACGGCGGTACTGCCCTATGCGGGCATCGGCATACGAAGCGCCGGCATCCCGCGCGGCCTGCAGCGCCTCCATCAGGAGCTCCTTGATGTTGGCGGGAGTGCTCTGGGGAAGAAGGGGTGAGGGCTGGGCGGTGATCCCCCTGGCGAGAGCCGCTGCGGCGATTGCGGCGGTTGTCGTGTGAATGAAATCGCGACGTGATGGCATGGGCTCGGGGCTAGGGGCCAGGGGCTAGGGGCCAGGGGCTAGGGGCTAGGGGCTAGGGAGATCACATGACAGGGATTCAGAAGCCTGTCCTTCGCCGACCGAAATGGTTTGGGTATGCGCGCAACGAATTGATGGCTGGGACGCCGGGCAAGTGGTTGCAACTTGAGGTCATGTCATCAACACAAAGTATCCGTTCGTATCGCGACTTGGTCGTGTGGCAGCGGGCGATGGCGTTCGTTCGCGGCGCATACGAGCTGAGTCGTGTCCTGCCGCCCGAAGAGCTTTACGGTTTGAGTTCGCAGCTCAGGCGTGCGGCCGTGTCAGTGCCGGCCAATATCGCTGAGGGACACGGCCGCGTCCACCGCGGTGACTACGTCCATCACCTCTCAATAGCTCGTGGTTCGCTCTACGAGGTGGAGACGCTCTTACTCCTCAGCCTCGACCTCGGATTCAGCACGGCCGGGGTCACTGCGCCACTACTCGAAACATCGAGTGAAGTGGGACGAATGCTGAGCGCTCTTCTCCGCGCACTTCAGCGCTCCAGGGGCGGAGAGCCCGACAAACGGGCCAAGAAATCCCTAGCCCCTGACCCCAGCCCCTAGCCCCTGGCCCCTGGTCCCTAGTCCCTAGTCCCTAGTCCCTAGTCCCTAGTTCCTCTATTCATACCGCAGCGCCGAAATCGGATTCATTCCCGCCGCCCGCTGCGCCGGCCACACGCCGAAGACGACTCCAATCAGAGCAGCAAAACCGAACGAGATGAAAATCGAGGCCGGTTGGATTTCGGTGTTCCAGGCGAACTTCCAATCGAGAAACTGCGCGGAGCCGATTCCCAGAGCGACACCGAGGAGGCCGCCCATGAGCGAGAGCACCACCGCCTCGATCAGAAATTGCAGCATCACGTTGAAGCGTGTAGCGCCGAGTGCCTTGCGAATTCCGATCTCGCGCGTGCGTTCCGTCACCGAGACAAGCATGATGTTCATGATCCCGATGCCGCCGACGAGCAGCGAGACGATTGCGATACCGAGCAGCAGGCGGCCGAACACCTGAGTCGTCTCGCCTAACGTATTCAGTAAATCCGATTGGCTGCGGATCTGAAAGTCGTCATCGCGTCCGGGGCGCAGCCGGTGCTCGCGCCGGAGTATGCGCTGCACGTCGGCCATTGCGGCGGGAATTTCGGCTTCGCTCGCCGCCAGCACGTTGATGGAGCTCAGGCGGTTGGTCCCCAAAACACGGAACCGCGCGGTGGTGATCGGGATCAGGATCTGATCGTCGGGATCCCCGAATCCCGATGCCTGTCCCTTGCTCTGCAGCACACCGACAACGTCGAACTGAATGCCGCGGATGCGGATCTGCTCACCGACGATCGCCGCCGGATTGTCGATGCCGAGGTTGGTCATCACCGTTGGACCGATGATGGCGACCCGGCGCCGCGAAAGATCGTCGCCATTGGAGAACATCTTCCCGGCGGCAAGATCGTATTTGCGCACGCTGAGATAGTTCGAGGTGGTACCGACTACCCGCGTGGCGCTGTTGCGATTCAGATACTGCACCTGGAGCTGCCTGCTCATTTCCGGCTGAACCGCCACCAGCGCGGTGGCACGCTCGACGAGCGCATCCGCATCGCTGGTTGTCAGGCGCGCGCGCTCATCGACGCTGGCGACACCGCGTCCGAACGTCTGTCCGGGATTCACCGAAAGCAGCGTGGTTCCCAGCGAGGCGATCCGTTCGCGCACGGCCTTCTCGGCGCCTCTGCCCAGCCCGACCATTGCTATGACAGCGGCGACGCCAATGACGATGCCCAGCATCGTCAGGAACGATCGCATCTTGTTCACGCGCAGTGCGCCGAGCGCGACTCGCATGATTTCGCCGATTAACATCAGGAATCAGGAAGTCGGAAACAGGAAACAGGAAGCACGATCCAAAGCCCGGCATCGTGATCCTGAACCGAATCGAGCGAGGCCGCCAGCCTTTGTTCGTCTTAACGACTCTGACGCCATCATCTACACGCAGGTTCGCTGCTTACCGTCGTCAAGGCCGGGCACTGCCGCGGTTGGCGCCCGCTCCACCGGCGGCGCCGCCCTGCGGTTCCTGACGAGACATACCGGGCACGCCGCCACCGGTCATCCGCTGAATGCGTTCGACGTTCTCCTGGCGGCGCCGCTGAAGGGTAGCGCTCGCGAGCAGCGCCACACGCTCGCCCTCGGCGAGGCCGCTGACGACTTCGGTATAGTCATAGTTGCTGGCGCCAAGCCTGACCATGCGCGGAACGAAGGTTCCGCTGTCGGCCACGAACACCAGGCCCGCCCGGGTCCTGTTGCGGGGCAGGGGTGCGTTGCCGGCCGGATCCGGAGCGCCGGTACGCACTTGCGGACGTGCGTCACCCCGCTGCGCACCGCCTCCTGGCCGATTCTGGAACTGTGCCTGCACCAGCGAGAGATCGGCATTGCCTTGTGCCTGCGCACGGACCACCGGCGTGCCGCCGACAGGAACGGTTGAATTACCAGCGGGTGACGCGCCCGCACCGCTGGCCGCGGCGCGAAGCCTGGCAGCGACCCACTCGGGGTCGAGTCCGAGAGCTGCGGCGGCAATCCCCGCCTCACGCACCGAACGTACCGCATCGTTAGGTACCGCAACGACCATGTCGCGGCGGTCGATGAGCACCGACACCTCGCCGTTCATCCCCGGCTTGAGCAGCCCTTCGACGTTGTCTATCGAGACGAGGACGGGAAACATCGTGACGCTCTGCTGCACCACGGCCTGCGGCTCGATCTTCTCCACGGTGCCGCGGAACGGGCGATCGGGGTACGCATCGACCACCACTGTGGCCGGAAGGCCCGCCCGAACACTTCCGATATCGGTTTCGTTCACCAGCGCGCGGACGCGCACTTTGCTCAGGTCGGCCATTTTCAGCAGCGTCGTGCCGCCTCCGAACGCGCCCGTTGCCGACGTGATTACCTGGCCGACCGAAACGGTCTTCTCAATGATCGTGCCGACGACCGGTGCGCGCACCGTGGCATCCTCGAGCCGCTGTTGCGCGAGATCGAGGCTGGCGCGCGAGCGCACCAACTGCGCCTGGGCATTGGCGTACTCGAGTTGCGCCGCTTCGTATTCCTGCGCGGTGATTATCCGCTGCGCGTACAAGTCGTCCGAGCGCTTCCGCTGCGCGGCAACGACCTCGCCGCGCGCCTCGGCGGCTCGCAGGTCTGCAGACGCCTGGTCGTGCTGGTTCCTCACATCCCGCGTGTCCACCTGCACCAGCAGATCACCGGGCCTAACGTCATCGCCGGTCTCGACCGACATTTGCGTAATGAGTCCCGAAGCCTTCGACTTCACTTCGATCACGTTGATCGGCTCCACCACGCCGGTCGCTTCGGCGTCGACAATGATGTCGCGGCGCTCGACGGGTGCGGTATCCACCGGCGTACTGGCTACTTCTTCCTTGCACGCGCCGGCGAACAGCACGAAGGCGGAGAGCGCCAAAACCTGACGATTCACGGATGGCTCCTGACGGGACGGCGCTTGTCTACAGCTCGCGCCCGACGAGGGCTTCGAGCTGTGCCTTCGCGACGCGATAGTCATAGCGGGCGGCGATGAGCGCCGCGCGCGCCTGGTTCAATGTGGTTTGCGATGTGAGCAGGTCGAGCAGTGTAGAAGCGCCCAGAGCGTACCGCTGCTGCTGCACTCGCAAATCCTCCTCGGCCGCCTCGACCGAAGCCTGCTGGATCTGGATACGCCGCTCGGCGAGTAGGAGCCCACCGCGGTACTGCGTCAGGTTCTGCTGGGCGGCGAGCCGCGAGTCGCGAAGCGCCGCTTGAGCGTTGTCCTGCGATACGCTGGCGCGCACGATCGCATCTTCGCGCGACAGCTGATTGAACAGCGGAAAGTTCAGAGACAGTCTGAGCGCGCCGCTGTAGTTGTAGGAATCGTTCCCGAAGCCGAACCGGTCGGTGCCACTTCCGCCGCGCTGATAGGTCGCATTGATGGTCGGAAGGTAGCGTGTTGTGGCGGCACGGCGGGCGGCGCGCGCTGCGCCGAGGTTCGCTTCCGCCTGAGTCACTACCGGTCCATTGATCGCCATCGAGTATAACGACGTGCTGTCGATTACCAGCGGCCCCATTTCCCCGAGCGTATCCGCGGGATTGGCGGTGACGAGCTCGTTAGTGCCGACCATCCGCGTGAGCGCGGCGTTGGCAATGCGCAGATCATTGCGGGCAGTTTCGAGCGCCAGCTCGGCGTTGCCAACCTGGATCAGCGACCGCAACGAATCGGACTTGGTGGCGACACCGGCAGTGACACGCGCCGTAGCGGCACGCAGTTGCTGCTGCGCCTGTTCGAGCTGTGCGAGCGCGGCAGATTCGGACTCCCGCGCGGCCAGCACATTGTAATACTGCTGCTTGACGTTGAGCGATACGTTGAACTGCTGCGTGATGTAGTTCGCCTCCGAGGCATCCACCGAAGCCCGTGCAGCGCCAAGATCGTAAAAGCGACGTCCGCCATCGAACAGCTCGAGCCCAAAGGTCATCCCGGTGCTGTACGACCAGGGCTCGCTCGGGAGCGTTATCGTCTGTCCATCGCGGATGATCGTCCCGGCGTCGTTGAACTGCCGCGTTCCGCCGGCACTGACACTCACGCTGGGGATGAACGCGGCGTACGCATTGTTCACCTGCTGCCGGCTCGTGCGTTCGATCCCTCGCGCCTGCACGGTTGCAGGTGCATTACGATGGGCAAGGGACACGGCTTCATCGAGTGTGATGGGCCGGGCACTCTCCATTACGAAGGTTTGCCCCGGTAATGCGACTGGAACAAGCAGCAAGGCTGCCCACATGAGTTTCATTTGCCTTTCCTCGCACCCTTCTTGTCGTCGTCCCGCTTCTGTTCGAGAAGGTACCTCTCGAAGGCGGCACGTTGGTCTGGTTCCAGCATTTCGCGGATCTCGTCGCGCGCCCACTCACGAATCGAGTCCAGGCTGGGGCGCACGGGCGCGAACGCTGCCGTCATATCGCGGTGACGCTTGTCGAGCACGCTGTCGAGTTGAACCCGCTGCGACGGGGAAAGCCGGAGCTCGCTGCCGAGCCGGTCGCGATACGAAATGCGGGTATCGGCATGTGCGGCGCGAACATCCAGTACGTGCGCCGACGCATAGCCGACGACCCATCCAACGGCCAGGGCTCCCATCAGAAATGCTATCGCGATGCGTTTGGAACTCGCCATACGTCTCTCCGTCATGGAGCGGTGACCAGCCGCAGAGTTGCTTCCCGATCGGGAAGCCCGGTCGTTTCCGTTGCCATCTGGTGCGCCAGCGTCCGCGGAGTCTCGATGACCGAAGTCACCGCCTCTCGGCGGCTTTCAGTCCGCAACTCAGCTAGAGTAAGCGCCGCGGCTGCTACGAGAATGCCCGCCGCCACCAGCCCGGTCCGCATCCATTCCTGGTACGGCTGCCACCAGCCCTCACCTTCCGCAACTACGTTCGCCATGATCCTTGCTTCGAGGCGTTCCCAGTACGCGGGATCGTCAGGTGCGGCGTAGAGCTCACGCAGCGCCCGCGTCACCTCATCGTCGCGTCCCTCGGGTCCGATTCTCAGTTGGTTCGTCATGGTTCCGCGCTCCGCATATCGACAAGCATACGGCGTAAGGCCGCACGCGCATGGTGCAAATCCGAACGAGCCGTGCCCTCGGGTATCGACAGCATGGCGCCGATCTCCCCGTGAGTGTAGCCCTGTACATCGTGGAGGACGATTACCGATCGCTGCCGTTCCGTCAGCTT
The DNA here is from genome assembly GCA_035512875.1 of Gemmatimonadaceae bacterium. Taxonomy (GTDB): domain Bacteria; phylum Gemmatimonadota; class Gemmatimonadetes; order Gemmatimonadales; family Gemmatimonadaceae; genus JALZIF01. Next base: position 7,306 of record DATKDD010000091.1, read on the forward strand.
CCTGAGCCCTTCTTCCAACCGCGCACGCAGCTCGGCGTCCACGGCCGGATCGCGAAACGGCGTTGCCACCGTCTCCGGCAGCTGGTCCGCATCGCGCACCTTGCGCCGCCGGCCAATGTCGAGTGCCGCGTTTGCCACAATCCGGTTCAGCCAGGCCCCAAACGGCTGGTCGGGGCGAAATCGGTCGAGAGCGCGATACGCGTGGAGAAACGCGTCCTGAACCGCGTCCTCGGCGTCCTCGCGAGTGAGGGTAATAGCCCTCGCCACCGCAAACGCCCGCGTCTGGTGCAACCGCACCAGGGCCGCGAACGCCTCACGGCTTCCGCCCTGCGCCTGGACTACCAGGCCGCGCTCGTGCTGCTGCCGCTCCTGCTCAGCCGGTGCGGTATGCACGAAACGCCTGTATCGGGCGTAAGCGGTGGTTGCCATCGTCGTTGCAGAGAACGCACGGCGAGCGGGAAACGTTGGCCGGAATCACAGGTAGGGGGGAAGGATCGCCGCTCGAAAGACACCGGTCTGCAGCGAAAGGTTCGCGGCGATCGGGAGCGAACGCACCGGTGTAGCGCTCCCTAACGTTCGCCGGAGAGACCCAGGGCGTCGGCTGAGCGCTGCATCGCCCCGATCACGAAGGTAACGTGATCTTCCAGCGCGACGCCGAGTTCTTCCGCGCCGACGGCGATGTCCTGCCGGCTCACTCCGCGCGCAAACGCCTTGTCCTTCATCTTCTTGCGCACCGACCTCGCCTCTACATCGTGCACGCTGCGACTCGGCCGCACGAGGGCCGTCGCGGTGATCAGTCCCGTCAACTCGTCGACGGCGAACAGCGCGCGAGCCATCAGCGTGCGGCGCGGTACTCCCGTGTACGTGGCATGACCGAGAATCGCTTCGCATATGTCCTCGGGCCATCCGCGTTCGCGAAGGAGTCGAACTCCCTCGGCGGGATGCTCCAGATTGGCCGAGTGGCCAGTGTTGGGCCACCGCTCGTAGTCGAAGTCGTGGATGAGTCCAGTGAGACCCCAGCGCTCCACGTCCTCGCCAAAGTGCTCGGCGTAGGCACGCATTACCGCCTCGACGGCCAGCATGTGTGCCCGCAGCGATTCGCTGGCGGTGAACTCGTGCTGGAGTGTGAGCGCCTCGTCGCGTGACGGGAGGGCGGTGGTGGTCATGAGCGGAGCGTGAATCGAGATCCGGTCGACGATCCGGGCCGGTTCGGAGCCAACTGTGAGCGAGGCAGGCGGTGGCCCTCAGTGCGCCGACCGCGCGACGAACCAGTTGGTGAAAATCACCATTCCGTACACGACGGCGCTGAGAAAGATCGCGGCGACGATGAGGCCCATGAAACCGGCCTTCAGGTCCTGTGGACGCGGAGGAGCCATGAATTGACGTGGATTAGGGGAAGAAGCGAGGTGGCATTGTGAACGAGGCGCGAGCGTGCTGCCCGGATTCAACGGCGAGCTAACCGACGCGAACTTTCGTTATGCGGTCGTTCTTCTTGATCTTCTTCATGGCATCCAGGCCCTCGGTGATCTTGCCGAACACCGTATGAACGCCATTCAGATGGCGTGCGTTCGCCTCGCTCAGGACCATGAAGAACTGGCTGCCTCCGGTGTCCTTTCCGGCGTGCGCCATCGAAAGTGATCCGACCTCGTGCTTGTGCGGATTCTTGGCGGTTTCGCACTTGATTGTGTATCCCGGACCGCCGGTGCCAACACGCGGATTGCCGGGCTCCTTGGACAGCGGATCGCCGCCCTGGACGACGAAGCCGTCGATTACGCGGTGGAACGCCGTCCCATCGTAGTAACCGTCGTTGGCGAGCTTCTCGAAGTTCGCGACGGTGGCAGGGGCATCCTTGTCGAAGAGCTCCGCCACGATGGTGCCGCGGTCCGTCTCGAAAGTGGCCGTGCGAGTCACGCTGATCACTCCTCTCGTTTCAAGAACCCGAAAGGTACCGTCCCCGAGCCCCTGCGGGCCAGTCCGCTCAATCCGTTCCGGCGATCGCGAGAATCGTCTTCCACTCGCTGGCACTGACAGGCTGAACGGACAATCGGCTTCCCTTCTGAAGAAGCGTCATTCGCTCCAACCCCCGGGCGCCGCGGAGTTCGGCGAGAGTAACCGGACGTGGCAACGGCTCGCGGGCGCGCAGATCGACCATGAACCAGCGGGGTGCATCGGCATCGCTTTTCGGATCGAAGTATTTGGAGGCCGGATCGAACTGGGTGGGATCCGGATAGCCGTCGCGCACGATCTCGCAGATTCCGACAATGGCGTTAGGATCGGTACTCGAATGGTAGAAGAAGACGAGATCACCTTTCTTCATTTCATCGCGAAGCATGTTGCGAGCCTGGTAGTTGCGCACACCGTCCCAGCCGGTCGTACGCCTGGGCGCCTTCCACAGGTCGCTCCACGAAAAGGTTTCGGGTTCGGATTTGACGAGCCAGTGACGCGGCGTGGCGCCGGCGGCGTTGCGGGTTGGCATCGGAGTCGGGGACTTGGGGTGTGTGCGCTCGCCGATCAGACCAGCGACGACGGGCAGATGTCGGCCAGCGGGCAGATGTGGCACCGGGGTACGCGAGCAACGCAGATCGCGCGACCGTGGTCAATGAACAGGTGCGAGAGCAGCGTCCACTGCTCACGAGGAAACTGCCGCACCAGGTCCTGCTCGATCTTCACGGGATCACTCTCTCTCGTCAGGCCCAGCCGGTTGCTGACACGCGCAACGTGCGTGTCGACGACGATGCCCTCGTTCCTTCCGAATGCATTCCCGAGGATGACGTTCGCCGTCTTGCGGCCAACGCCGGGGAGAGCCGTCAACTCATCCATTTCGTCGGGGATCGCACCGCCATGACGCTCAGTGACGCCACGCGCCATGCCGATGAGACTCTTCGTCTTGCTGCGAAAGAATCCGGTGCTGCGTATGAGCGACTCGACTTCGTCAGGATCAGCAACGGCCAGGGAAGCAGCATCGGGAAACCGCGCGAACAGCGATGGCGTGACGATATTGACGCGGGCATCGGTGCACTGCGCGCTCAGAATGGTCGCCACGAGCAGTTGATAGGCGTTGGTGTGGTGAAGTGCGCAGTGGGCATCCGGATACGTTTGCCGCAGCCGCTGAAAGACCTCGGCGGGCGGTGCCTTGGCACGCCGCCGGCCCTTGCCGGCGCGGACCTTGCCTGCGCCCTTCACCACCGGCGCACCTTGACGAGCTCTTTTGCGGACCGGCATCAGCGCCGCTTCCCCGCCAGCTCCCTGCTGCCCTCTCGCCGGTTCGCGGCAAATGCCAGAACGTCATTCGCATTTCGCGCGTTCAGCACGTCCGCCCGCTCCAGCCACCCTTTTCGCGCGATGCCGATACCGATCTCCACGTTGTCCAGACTGTTGACTGAATGCGCGTCCGGTCCGATCTCGACCATCACGCCCAGCTCCTTTGCCGTCCGGCAGTACCGCCAATCCATGTCGAGACGGTGCGGATCGGCGTTCAACTCCACCGCCGCGCCGACTTCGGCCGCCTTTTCCAGCACCGCCTGCATGTCTATCGCATACGGCTCCCGCGTGAGCAGCAGTCTTCCAGTCGGGTGGCCCAGAATCGTCAGGTGCGGATCGTCGAGCGCACGCAATACACGCTCGGTCATCGCTGATTCGTCCATCGCGAATCGCGAATGGACCGAACCAATGACGTAGTCGAACCTGTCGAGGAACTCCGCATCGTAGTCTACCCGGCCGTCGGCGAGAATGTCCGCCTCGATTCCCTTGAGCACTCGAAAGCCCGGCGACGATTCGTTCAGCAGGTCGATCTCGTCGTGCTGCCGGGCAATCTGATCGCGTGACAGACCACCGGCGTAGAAGGCGGACTCCGAATGGTCGGTGATTCCGATGTAGCTCCAACCGCGTGCGCGAGATGCATCCACCATTTCGGCGATCGTAGCCGTTCCGTCGGACCACCGCGAATGGCAGTGCAGCACGCCGCGAATCGCGTTGGAATCGATCAGCGTCGGAAGTGCGTCCGCTGCCGCGACCTGCACCTCGCCGCGCCCTTCACGCAACTCGGGCTCCACCCACGCCAGCCCGGCGGCGCGATAGATCTCACTCTCGTCGGCCATGGGTACACGGCTGCCACTCGTGTCGAGCAGGTGCTCGCCGTCTTGCCGCAAAACACGAGCGGCCAGCGCAGCGGTGACCTCGGCGACGTGCGCATCTGAGCCGGTCGCTCGCCACAGTGCGAGTGCGAAGCCCTCGGGTGTGGCGCAAAACAAATCGAGGCGCGCACCATCGACGTACGTAATGGACACCTGGTTTTGCCCGGCGCCGACCGCCTGACGCACCCCTGGTGCGCGCGCGAACGAGGTGGCGACAGCAGCCGGATCACCGGTGCATTCGGCCACCAGATCCACGTCCCGGGCGAGCTCCAGGCGTCGGCGGAGCGAGCCAGCCAATTCAGCGCGCTGCACGTCGGGATGGGCGCGAACAGCGGTGAGGAATCGCGCGGCCTCGACCATTGCTTGCGGAAAGAGCACCGCGTTTCCCGTCGCTCGCAGGTGCGTTATACCGCGGCTGATCTTTTCCGCGGTCCGCGGTCCGAATCCCCTCACATTCGCCAGCCGGCCGTCACGTGACGCATCCTCCAGCTCCTGAAGGGTCGCGACACCGAGCTCATGGTGCAGTTGCCGGATCTTGGAAAGACCGAGCCCGGGTACACGCATCATTTCGAGCAGCCCCTCGGGTGCGTTCTCGCTCAATCGCTCCAGATATCCCGAGCTTCCGGTTTCTGCCAACTCCTCGAGTACCGCAAAGGTGGCCGGCCCGATGCCGCGCAGCCGCTGGAGTTCCCCCGAGCGTACCAGTGGCCGGAGGTCATCCGTGGCAAGTGAGAGAACGGCGCGCGCTGCGGTTCGATAGGCGCGCGAGCGATATCGGTCGGTGCCGTTCAGCTCGAGGAAGTCGGCGATCTGGGCGAGTGCGTGCGCGGCCGTGCGCGGATCCATGCCCGAAATCTAGTTCGGTC
>DATKDD010000092.1:0-6248 GCA_035512875.1 Gemmatimonadaceae bacterium
CGCTGGCGGTCACCAAGTACTGCTCGGTGCGCGACTCCCTGCGTGAGGACATCGTCATCGAGTGGGAGGTTCTGCTCGAGGGGAGCTCTGTCTAGCCTAACTGCATTTGGCGCACGTCGAGCATCTCGGGGAGCGCGCGCAACGCCGAGCTGAGTTCCGTGGACAGCCGGCCGTCGGCGTTGATCGCCCCCAGAGCGACGCCGCCGGCCTCGAGCCGCGCGACCGATTCCAATAACCTCCAGCACCAGCTAAGCCCCACCAGGCGGCCGGATGAGCGCGGCGATCGCCGGAGGCGGGGCACGACCAAAATGGGGAGAACCGGGCCAGCCGCGATCCGCCCAGCGTCACAACGGACGCTCTTCAGTCGAAGGGATTTGAGTTTCCTCACGAAAGATCGTATCGTCTGAAACTCATGGTTCACTCCGCTTCCTTCTGCGTGCGTTCGGGCCTCGCAATAACACCTTCCTCCGGCCAAATAATCTCTAGGCAGCAACGCGCAACCGACTTGCCGCCTCCAATACCGTCACTGCTCCCTCCAGCAGCTCGTCGTCCTCGAGAGAGTTCGTTCTCTCCTTCGTGAGGACGGCCAGCTGCTCGATGGTCCCTCGGTCGATTCTCCCGTAGAGTGGATTTCCTCCATACTGAACCGATCCGCGGCAAGATCTCGATTCAGAGTTCCCCACGTTTGCGGATGAATTGGCTGAGGTGCGACCCGAGATGAGCAACACGGACATACCGATGCAAATGACCAATCGAGACGAAATAGTCGACACCGCCCTCGACCCCGTTCACGGACCGTATACACCTGCAAGCGGCGCAACGACAGCCCTCCGACTCCTTGCGCTCCTGTTCATGGGGCTGGGGGGTGCCGCTTTGGCGCTGGCGATTGGCGTGGACTTCGTAAGCGACCCCGAGACCGCGTCCCAGACGTTCGGCTTTCTGCAGACAGTCGCCGCCGTGGTAGGGCTGAGCGGGATCTTCTGGGGTGTGGACCTGTGGTCACCCGAGGGCACACGCGCGCTGCGCGATTGGCGTTCAGCGTTACGCCGCGTCACGGCTCTTCACGTCGTGACCACGGCGTTCGTTATAGCCGAGGTGTGGCTCGTTATGCTCGCGATCCGGGAGTTCCTCATCGAGAGCCCGGCGTTCTACTCTACCTTGGCGCGCCTCACTTTCGCCGGGTTCCTCGCGCATCACTTCTTGCCGCTGCGAAGGAGGCTGGCCTTCTTCGCGGCACTCTCCCTCGTAGGCGTGTACGCTGTCTTCGGATTCGCCGATGCCGCGTGGCTTGCCGGGGTGGGCCTGTGTCTGATCGTGATTTGTCATTTGCCGGTCCCGTTCTGGTGGCGCGTGGGGGTTTTACTGGCCGCGGGCGCTCTTCTGGCCGCGGCACGAGCGGACCTGGTCACCGCGCCCTGGTCGGCGCGTGTCTGGCCGATCCTCGGCTCGATGTTCATGTTCCGCCTTATCCTCTACATGTACGACTTGCGGCACAGTAAAGAGCCGATGGGCGCCGCGCGCACGGTCTCGTACTTCTTCCTTCTTCCAAACCTGACCTTTCCGCTTTTTCCCGTCGTCGACTTCGCCACCTTCCGCAAGACGTACTACGACCGCGATGCATTACTGATCTATCAGCAAGGAGTGCAGTGGATGATTCGCGGAATCATCCATCTGCTCTTATACCGGTGGGTCTACCACTACCTGGTCATCACTCCCTCCGACATAACGAACGGCTTCGACCTGGCGCGCTACGTGGGTGCAAACTTTCTACTGTATCTGCGCGTATCGGGACAGTTCCATCTAATCGTGGGACTGCTTCACCTCTTCGGCTTTCGCCTTCCGGAGACACATCGCTTCTTCTTCCTCGCGCCCAGCTTTACCGAGTTCTGGCGTCGGATCAACATTTATTGGAAGGACTTCATGATGAAGGTGGTCTATTACCCCGCCTACTTCCGGCTTCGGAAGTCGGGTGCGATCAAGGGTGCCGAGACCGCTGCACTTATCATTGCGACGTTGCTGGTGTTCGCCGCGACATGGTTCCTGCACGCTTATCAGTGGTTTTGGATTCTCGGAACGTTCCTGCTTTCGTGGACGGACGTGGCGTTCTGGGCCATCCTCGCGGGGCTTCTCGTCGCGAATACGCTTGTGGAGCTGCGGCATGGACGATCGCGCACGCTGCACGCGCCGAAGTGGAGCGCGCGAATGCTCATCAAACGCACCGTGTTAACGGCAGGGACGTTCGTCATGATCGCTTCGCTTTGGGCACTCTGGACGAGCGAAACGTTCGAAGGCTACCGCGCGCTGTGGCAGAACGCCGGCGTCATGCGCGACAGCGCCGCAGCAAAGCAGTTGGCGATCGTTCTCGCCGGAGTGCTGGTGGCTTCCCTTGTCTTCACCTTTGTGTTCCGCAAGCGAGTCAGTACTGCTGGCGGTATCGGTGCCCCTAACGCGCTTAACTTCCCTTTCTTCCGCGACGCGGTGCTTTCCCTCGCACCACTCCTGCTCATCTTCGGGCTCGCCGAGCCATCCGTCAACAAACGATTCTCAATCGCCCTGCAGGAGGTCGTGCACCACGTGCGCATAGGAGAGCTGAATCAGCGGGATGAAAGCCTTCTCCAACAGGGATACTACGAGAACCTGGTCGGTGCCAATCGATTCAGCAGCCAGCTCTGGGAAGTTTACGCGACGCGTCCCAGCAAAAGGGCGTGGCCGTCGATCATGATCACCGAAGTCATGCGGCACTCGGACAGTTTTGCGAGCCCGGAGCTGCGTCCGAACTTCAGCTTCCTGTATCATGGAGAACCGTTGAGCACGAACCGATGGGGCATGCGGGACAAGGAATACGAGCAGACGCCAGCGCCGGGGTCAGTGCGTCTGGCAGTCATGGGACAGTCATACGTAATGGGAGAGAGTGTAGCTGACGGTGAGACATTCGAGTCGATACTCGAAGACCGCTTGAACATCGATCTGAATCCACTGACTGGCGCTCGATATGAAGTCCTCAACTTCGCGGTCTCTTGGCAGCATCCCACGATTCAGCTTCTGTTGCTCGAATCGAAGGTCCTGTCTTTCCGGCCGAATGCGGCGCTCTTCGTTGGCCATCTCCGTGATCCCGTCAATACCTCCGCGCATCTGGCGCGCCGGGTAGCCGCTGGGGACACGCTTCCTTACGACTTCCTCCGTGAAATCGTTAGTAAGGCCGGAATCACTCGCGACATGGATCGTTCGGAAGCAGCCGCGCGCATGCGGCCCTACGAGTTCGAGGTGCTGAGTCGGACCTACCAGCGCATCGCCGAGATCTGCCGTGAGCAAGGTATCGTTCCCTACTATGTCTACCTGGTCAACCCCAAGGACGGGAACAAATCTGAAACAGTGGATTCGCTTGTTGCCATGGCCGCCGAAGCCGGCCTTCAAGTCCTCAACCTCGTCGACGTTTACGACGGGCATGACGAGGCAACGCTTCAGGTGGCGCCGTGGGACCGGCATCCAAACCCGCGCGCACATCGGCTCATCGCCGACAGACTCTACCTCGACCTCTCGGAAAGCGACTTTCTGACTTCCGGCCTCACGCCGGATACGACCGAGCGTTGAAGCTATCCCCAAACGGAGCCTGAACGGTGAACGCAAGGATGACGATCGCCGGACGTTTGAAGGTAATTCGCGGGACGGCAACCCTGGCGGTCGGCAAGTACTCTCGGTACGCGACTTCCCGCGCGTGTCCGCCGAGCGGGATAGGGTACTCGCCGGCGGCTCGGCCTAGCCTAACTGCACTTGGCGCACGTCGAGCATCTCGGGGAGCGCGCGCAACGCCGAGCAGAGTTCCGTCGATAGCCGGCCGTCGGCGTTGATCGCCCCCAGGGCAACGCCGCCGGCCTCGAGCCGCGCCTGATGATACTCGGCGATGTTGACGCCGGCATTTCCGAACAGCGTACCGACACGTCCAATCACGCCGGGAACATCCCGGTTGCGAAGAAGGACAAGAGTGCCGCGGGGCTCGATGTTCACCCGGTAGTCGCCGATTGCAACCAGGCGCGCGTGCGCACCGAGGAGAGCGCCGGCAACGCGGATTTCATCGCCCTTGTGTCCCAGCCGGACCTCGAGATACTCGGCGTAGTCCACGTTAGGCCCCAGGCGCGTCTGCCGCACGTCAATGCCTCGCTGGGTCGCCAGATGCAAGGCGTTCACGTAGTTGACGTGTGCGGAGCCGACGACGTTCGCGAGCACCCCGACCAGCGCCGTGGCCGCGAGCGGCCGGAGCACGCCGTCCCCGTCGCCCGAATAGCGCACGTCCACGCGCCGCACCGGCCCCTCGGCCATCGCGGCCGCCAATGCGCCAAGCCGCCGGGCAAGGTCGAGCATGGGCCGGAGCCTGCGCCCAGCTTCACCGCCAATGGCCGGCGCATTCACCGCGCGCGACAGGTCACCGTCCACCAGAGCGGCACGAACCGCTTCGGCGATCTCGAGCGCCACGTTGGCCTGCGCCTCCGCGGTAGACGCGCCAAGGTGCGGCGTGAGCACCACGGTATCGAACGATCTCAACGGATGATCAGTGGGGAGCGGCTCGTGCACGAATACATCGAGCGCGGCGCCCGCGATCCGCTTCTCTCTCAACGCCTCGACCAGCGCGTCTTCGTCGATTACTTCACCGCGCGCGGCGTTAACGATGATCGCCGTGTGCTTCATCCGCGCGAACTGCGCTGCGCCAATGAGTCCGACGGTTGCATCGGTTAGAGGCACGTGCAGGGAGATCACATCGGCGCTCGACAGTACCTCGTCGAGGGAACCGAGCTGAACGTCGAGCGCCTCCGCGCGCTCTTCGGTGAGATACGGATCGTAGACGATGACGTGCATGCCGAAGGCGCGCGCGCGCCGCGCGACTTCTCCACCGATGCGCCCCGCCCCTATGAGGCCTAACTTCTTGCCGTAAACCTCGGTACCGCCGAAGTTGCTGCGCGCCCATTCGCCGGCGCGCATCGACCGGTCGGCGGCGGCGATCCGCCGTATGCGGGCAAGCATCAACGCAAAGGTGAGCTCGGCCGCCGATACGGTGTTCCCGGCCGGCGCGTTGAGCACGGCAATTCCGCGCTCGGTGGCCGCGGCGACATCGATCGTGTCGACACCGACGCCGGCGCGTCCGATTACCTTGAGGCGCGTCGCGTAGGCGAGTGCCTCACGCGTAATCTTCGTCGCGCTGCGCACGATGACGGCATCGACCGGCTCGATCGCGCGGGCCAACGCTTCGCCGGCCAAGCCCTGCTGCTCGTCGAGTTGAAAGCGTGGATCGTCACGAAGCGGTGCCAGGCCACTGACGGAGATCTTGTCGGCAACGAGTACGCGGAACGGTCCCTTGGCGGTCATTAGACGAGAACCTCCTCGAGCTCTCCCAGCAGGGCGTCGAGGGCTTCGACCGTGTGATCTCCCATGTGCCCGATGCGAATCGACCGTTCCTTGAGCGCGCCGTAGCCACTCCCGATCGTGAAGCCGCGAGCCTTCATCGCGCTCGTCACATCCGGACCGGTGCGTTGCGGCGGGAGTGTTATGCACGTCACCGTCGGCGACCGAAATCCCTCCGGCGACAGCACGGCGACCGGCAGCCCTCCCGCCGCCATCCGGTCGACCCACTCCCACACCCGGCGCGCCATGGCCGCATGCCGTTTCCATCGCGCCTCGACACCTTCGCGTGCGATACGCTCCATCTGCACGGAGAGCGCAAAGAGCAGCGATACGGCTGGCGTGTTAGGCGTCTGATTCTTCAGGATGTTCTTCTCGAACTCGATGAAGTCGAAATACACTCCGCGGGCCGGCTGGGCCCTGGCGCGCTCGAGGATGCCCGGCTGGGCAACGCCGAACGCCAGCCCCGGGGGCAGCGCCATCGCCTTCTGCGATCCGGTGAGCACGAAATCGAGCGACCAGGCATCGGTTTCGACCGGAGCGCCGGCCAAGCCGGTCACGCTGTCGACCAGCAGCACCACATCGCCAGACGCGTGCGCCACGCGTGCCAGGTCGCGGATCGGATTGAGCGCGCCGGTCGATGTCTCGCTATGCACGACGGTTACCGCATCGTAGTCGCCTCCGCGCAGGGCGTCGGCGAGCATATCCGGAGTATGAGCCGAGCCTAACGGCACTTCGAGTGCCGAAGCGTCGAGGCCGCAGGAGCGGGCAATCTGGAAAAAGCGGTCGCTGAACGCCCCATTCACCAGCGACAGCACACGGCGGCGCGCGCCGTTACGCAGCGCGCCTTCCATGAG
>DATKDD010000093.1:0-7252 GCA_035512875.1 Gemmatimonadaceae bacterium
CGATAATTCAGCGGCGGCTCGCGATCCCCGATGAGCGGGCGATAAGTGAAGTTTGCTCCGCGCGCCCTGACGAACTCGGCGCGGGCCTCGGTGATCAGACCGGGGGTGGTGAACAGATCGTAGACGCTCATCGCCAGGGTCTTGGCGGCGACGATCATTCCCTTGTGGCCGATGCTCATGCCTCCCGCGGCGACCGCCTGCCACGAATGCGCAGACGTGCCGGGCACCCAGGACGCGGTGCCGAAGCCGGCGTTCGGAACCACCCAGCTCACGTCGCCGACATCGGTCGATCCTGCGGCGTCGCTGCGCCCGTACGGCCGTACCCGAGCCGCTTCCGCCAGATCGCTGGTCGGACCATCGAGCGTCGCCGCGATCTGTTCGGCGAAGGCGCGCTCCTCCGCTGTGTAATGCACCCCGCCGACGGCGTGCAGGTTCGCGTGGACCATCCGTGCCAGCGTCTCGTTAGGGAGTAGCGCATACACCCCGTTCACCACCTCGACTTCGACCTCGGTTTCGGTCCCCATCGCCGCGCCCTTTGCCGCCAGCTCCACGCGCGCCCACAGATCGAACACCACCTTGGAGTCCGGATGACGCGCATAGTAGTACGCTTCGGCGAAATCGGGCACCACGTTCGGCGCGCCTCCTCCGCTCGTTATGATGTAGTGAAGCCGCGTGCCGTCCGGCACGTGCTCGCGCATCATGTTCACCATGTGGTTCATCGCTTCCACCGCGTCGAGCGCCGAACGGCCGGCCCAGGGGGCGATGGCTGCGTGAGCGGCCTTGCCACGGAAGCGGAACTTCCCCGATATGTTGGCGAGCGAGCTGCCCGGTCCGGCATCGTTGCGCGATTCGGGATGCCAGTCCAGCACCACGTCCACATCGTCGAACAACCCGGCGCGCACCATGTAGATCTTCCCGCCACCCCCTTCTTCCGCCGGCGTCCCGTACACTCGGAGCGTCCCCGCCTGTCCGCTTTTCGCCATCCACTCCCTTACGGCGATGGCCGCCGCGGCCGATGCGGTGCCGAAGAGATGATGCCCGCAGGCATGCCCTGCCCCGTGCTCGACGAGGGGCTTGCGGACGGGGACGGCGCCTTGCGAGAGACCGGGAAGCGCATCGAACTCGGCGAGCACACCGATCACCGGTTTACCGCTGCCGTAGCTCGCAACGAACGCAGTCGGGAGGCCGGCGACCCCGGATTCCACGGTGAACCCCGCGCCCTTCAATTCGGTTTGAAGGCGGGCCGAGCTCCTGTGCTCCTGATAGCCCACCTCCGCGAGCGACCAGATCTCGTCGGCGATGGTCGCGTAGTGCGCTTTGCGCGCATCGATTGCGGCTGCCAGCTCAGCCTTTGCGTTTTGCGCAGTGAGCGCCGCGGGCGAGACGCATAGTACGAAGAGGACGGTGATTAGGCGCATTTGACCGAATGTTTGAAGGCGATCGCGAACGGCGCGACACGAGCCTACCGCCGATCGGGCGTCGGTGCAACCGGCGCAGGTCCAAATCCTGTCCCATCATTAGGCGAAAGCCGATTTCCGGAACTCCCGCCATTCCGGCGAAAGCCGGAATCCAGAAGGCATTCCGCCGAAAGACGCATTCAATACTCCCGTCATTCCGGCGAAAGCCGGAATCCAGCACTCCCGTCATTCCGCCGATAGCCGGAATCTGGCGAGTACGTCTGCTCCTGCGGCAGGTGTTGGTTGCGAATTCGGGCGAGGGGGTTCCGGAGTCAGCGTCCGCGGCGGAAACTTCGGAGTTCCGGTACCCTGCCTGGACCAAACCGCTCGAGCCGCCATGCACCCCCAAACCCCGCTCCTCGTCGCAGCGATCTTCGCGCTCGCCTGCGCAAGCCGTCCCGGTACCACGGATCCCGACGCGCCGGTAATGCCGGCCCGCCCCGTGTCGTCGCGCCCCGATGCGATGATGGAGATGCCGCGCATGCCTAACGAAGTGGCGATGCGGGCAGGGCTGTCCATCGCCAACCGCTACCGGGTGGCCGCGATCACTCACCGCCGGTTCACGCATGACGAATACTGGCGCGTGATCGCACCGGCGATCGCCGCGCCGGCGTTTCGATCGGAGGTGATCGGACAATCAATGAACGGACGCGACATCCGGGCGCTCACGTTCGGCACGGGGCCAAGCTCGGTACTCCTCTGGTCGCAGATGCACGGCGATGAATCCACCGCTTCCATGTCACTGGCGGACATTTTCGCGTTCCTCTCCTCCAGCGATCCATCGCCGATCCGCCAACGTCTGCACGACAGCCTGACGATCACCTTCGTACCGATGCTCAATCCCGATGGCGCGGAGCTGTTCCAGCGTCAGAACGCCGCGGGAATCGATGTCAATCGCGATGCCCGCGAGCTTGCCACGCCCGAAGCCCGCGCACTCAAGGGGATTCGCGACCGCCTTACGCCGGATTTCGGTTTCAACCTGCACGATCAGAGCGCGCGCACGCGTGCTGGCCAATCGGGCACTCAGGTCGCCATCGCCCTGCTCGCACCCGCATACGATTCCTCTCGCAGCTACGACTTCGTACGCTCACGCGCCCGGCTGGTCGCCGCGGGAATCGCGCGCACGCTCCAGGCGGAGATCCCGGGGCGCGTAGCCGGATACGACGACGCGTTCAACCCGCGCGCGTTCGGTGACCTCATTCAACAGTGGGGCACGAGCACGGTGCTCATCGAGAGCGGCGCGCTGCCCGACGACCCGGAGAAGCAGCGACTTCGCGCGATCACCGGGGCGGCGATTCTGTCCGCGCTCGACGCAATAGCCACGGGTTCGTATCGAACCGAGGATACGACGTCGTACGAATCGTTGCCGCGCAACACCGGCGGTGCGTTCGACGTGCTCGTCATCGGCGGCCAGCTCGTGCTGCCGGGACATGCGCCGCTGCGCGCCGATCTTGCCCTCAACTACGATGAGGCCGTTGCGCGCACTGGTCCGCGGATACGCGATATCGGCGACCTGCGCGAGGCGATCGCGCTGGACACGATCGATGCAACTGGATTGTTCGTTCACCCGGACAGCGCCGTCATTACCCAGCGCGACGGAAGCCGGTGGCTTCGGCTCGGCGCTCCGGGGCGGTTGGATATCCGGCGCGGTGCAACCTCGGTGAGTCCGCTGGTACGAAAGGTCGAATAGCCCGTCAGGCAACAGCGTGGGTCATTCGAAATTGGCGGCGCCACAAAGTTCCTCAACCGCCGTCGGCCACCGCGAGCCAGCGCTCCATCGCCGCATCGAGCGCGGCGCGGGCGTCGGCGAGATCCGTGCTGATCGACGCGGCGCGGCGCGCGCCTTCCGCGCCACCTTCGTACAGCGCGGGGTCGGCCAGCAGAGCCTCCAACTCGGCGATTCGCGCCTCGGCGCGCTGCACGTCCAGCTCCCGCGCCCCGACATCCCGGCGCGTCGTGCGCTTGCCCGAGTCGTCGCGGCGTGACGACGCTTCGCGTTTGTCGCGCGCGCGACCGGCATCGCGTGCCGAAGCATCCGCCTTGACGCGGGTCGCCTGACGCGCCGTCGCGCGCTCGGCGCTGCGCGTCTCCCACTCGACGAACGGGCCATCGAAGTCGGTCAGCCGGCCGTCCTCGAACGCCCACACCCTGGTGGACAGCTCACGCAGAACCGCCCGATCGTGGCTGACGATGATGACCGTGCCACCGTAAGCCTCGAGCGCATCCTCGAGCGCTTCGATCGACTCGACGTCGAGATGGTTGGTCGGCTCGTCGAGCACCAGCAGGTTGGCACGGCTGAGCATCATCAGGGCGATGGCCACCCGCGCCCGCTCACCGCCGGACAACGTGGAAGTGATGCGTTGCACCTCGTCCCCTGAGAAGCCGAAGCGACCGAGGTG
Source organism: Gemmatimonadaceae bacterium (assembly GCA_035512875.1). Taxonomy (GTDB): domain Bacteria; phylum Gemmatimonadota; class Gemmatimonadetes; order Gemmatimonadales; family Gemmatimonadaceae; genus JALZIF01. Next base: position 3,857 of record DATKDD010000093.1, read on the forward strand.
CCCCTGGATCTGTCCGCGCGACCACATCGGCCTTCGGTCGGCGATGCAGTCGTAGATGCGCTTGTCGGCCGGAACCTGCGTGAGATCCTGGCGAAACCACTCGGCCGTAACCCCGCCGCCGATCCGTGCGTTCCCGGTCGTCGGCGTCCGCTGGCCGACGAGGGTGGCGATCAGGGTCGTTTTCCCGATGCCGTTAGGCCCAACGAGCGCTATCACGTCGCCGCGCCGCGCCACCGCCGAAAAGTCGCGCACCAGCCACCGATCCCCTACTCTGATGCCGAGCTTCTCGGCGATCACCACCTGGTCGCCACCCCTGTCGCCGGCATCGAATCGGATCGCCATCGCGTCCGCCTCACCAGGCGGGGGCGAGAGCCGGGGGAGCCGCTCGAGGCGCGTGCGCCTCCCCTTCGCCTGCGAGCTGTTCTGCCCCGCGATGTTGCGGCGAATGTAGTCCTCTTCCTTGGCGATCATCTTTCGCTGCGCGGCAACCTGCCGCTCGAGCGTCAGCATGCGCTCGGCCCGCTGCGTGACGAACGCCGAGTATCCGCCGCGATAGGCAGTGGCCGTCTCGTGCGATACGTGCAGCACGTGGTCGACCGTTTCGTCGAGGAACGCGCGGTCATGGCTGATGACGAGTACCGTCTCTCCGAACTCGCGCAGGTAGCGCTTCAGCCAATCAATGGTCTCGAGATCGAGATGGTTGGTGGGCTCATCCAGCAGCACTACATCGGCCGGCGCGGCGAGCTGGCCGGCCAATCCCACCCGTCCGCGCTCGCCGCCACTCAGCTTCTCCAGCGAGCGGGTCTTCGCCTCCTCCGCATCGAAGCCAAGCCCCTGGAGCACCGCATCGACCCGGGCATGGAAATCGTAGCCGCCCATGTGGGCGAACCGCTCCTGGTCACGGCCGAACTTGTCCAGATCGGCTTCCGAGACGTTAGGGCCCATTTCGGCGAGCCGCTGCGCCTGCTGCGCTATGCGGTGCTCGAGGTCGAGAACATCCCGGTATCCTTGCGCCGCCGCCGCCCACACTGTGGCTGCGTCACCGAAGTCGCGATACTGATCCAATAGCGCGAACCGGAGCACGGGCGCCCGGGCGATCGCGCCACTGGTGGGCTCCATGGCACCGGAAATGAGGCGGAACAGAGTGGTCTTGCCCGCGCCGTTACGTCCAACGATGCCCCAGCACTCCCCGGCGGCGACGGTAAAGGTTACATCGCGCAGGAGCGTGGTCGCGCCAAAATCCACGCGTACGTTGGAAAGCGAAAGAATCGTCACACGGGAAAGATAGCCATGCGGGTAAGGAGGGCGGTTCCAGTTCTCGAGGAGATCAACGGGTGGGGGAATCAGCGTGACCGACGATCAGAGGGAAGGCTGGAAGGATCAACTACTCGGACTGGCGGGGGCGGCCTATGGCCGGGCGCGCCGCGCGGCGCGCTCCATCGAGCGGGTAATCGACCGCGACCCCTACCATGTGGTCGGCTACAGGGGGTACGCATCGGCGACGCGCGCGCTGGTGCTCGGACGGGTTCTGCAATACGAGGGGATCGAGCCGGCGCAGCCGGGACATTCCACCTGGCGCAATCTGGTGGACACTCTCAAGCGCATCGAGAGCGACCCGATGCCGTTCGCGATTGTCGGAGCGCGGATCGGCGGCACCGATCACGAGCTGGTGGCCGACGACGAGGGGTTTCTCCGCGACTGGGTACCCCTTCCCGGTCCGTTAGGTGCCGGCGGCTGGCAGCCGGCCACGCTCGAGTTGCGCAGCCAGTCCGCACCCGGCAAGCCGCCCGCCACCGCGCCGATCCTCACGCCGCCGGGATCCGCAACGTTCGGCGTGATAAGCGACATGGACGACACCGTACTGCAATCGAGCGTGACCAGCTTTCTGCGGGCGGCGCGACTGATGCTCCTCGAGAACGCGCGCACGCGGTTGCCCTTTCCCGGCGTCGCGGCCTTCTACCGCTCGCTGGTCGCGGGCCCCGCGGGTGGTGCGGGCAACCCGATTTTCTACGTCTCGAGCAGCCCGTGGAACCTGTACGATGTGATCACCGACTTCCTGGAAGCGCAGGAGATTCCCGCCGGTCCCCTTCTGCTGCGCGATTGGGATCTCACCGTACTGCGTGAGCGGCACCGGCACCACAAGTACGCGCACATCGCCGAGATCCTGGCTGCCTATCCAGACCTGCCGTTCGTGCTCGTTGGTGACAGCGGCCAGGAAGATCCGGAGATCTACACAGGTATGGTTCACGAGAATCCCGGTCGCATCCTGGCCGTCTACATCCGCAACGTCACGCGGAATCCGGAGCGTGCCGCCGCGATAGGCGCACTGGCGGCCGAGGTGAAGCGCGCGGGCACATCGCTGGTCCTCGCCGACGATACCCTCGCAGCCGCCCGGCACGCGGCCGAGCACGGCTGGATCGCAGAATCTGCGTTAGGCGACGTTGGCGAGGATAAGCGGGCCGACGAAGGCACCAGCGGCGCGAAGGTGGAGACGCCGGGCGTGGAGACGGAGAAATCGGAGACGGTCGTCATCGAGAGTGGAGAGACGAGGACGGCCCTGGTCGAGGACTCTGCGCAATCGTCGGCATGAACAACGTGCCGGACTCTCTTCCGCATATCCCTGCCGTCAGGGTTACGATCATCTGCGCAATCCGCGGTTTGGTCAGAGCTCCTTGGCAAACACTCCCTTGAACTGGCTCACCTCGCTTCGCTCCCTGTCCAGCTCGGGAATGTGGCGGGGGGCAAAGCCGCGGGATAGAAAAAAAGCTTCCCGGTTGCTCACCGCGAACAACGTGGTGTACAGCCGCCGATACGCCAGCCGTTCGAGTGCGTCGAGGAGCGCCGTACCTACGCCCTTTCCCTGTGCCGATGGATGCACGGCCAACGAGCGCACCTCGGCAAGACTCGGTGCGTATTCCTCGAGGTGCACGCACCCGACCAGCCCGTCGTCATCCTCCGCGACGATGAAATCGATGGACCGCTCTCTGATGAACTCCGGCGCGCGCGGAAGTAGTGTGCCGTCGGGCACGTGGTGTGCGACGAGCGCGGAAATTTGTTCCGCATCTCCTTCACGAGCAGTTCGGACGGTGAACATGAAAAGGCGGGGTTTGCGACGCGGGGATGAGGTCAGCTCGAGGGCTGCGCAGCCGAGGTGAGGTCCGCCGCTTCGCTGCCGCTCGACTCTGAGGTTGCCGGGCCTTCGGACTGCGTTACCGGTAGCGTGATTCCAGCAACACTGGCGCGCCGCTCGAGCACCTCACGATCTTCCAGGCTCCGCAGCAGCGAGTCGGCCTCACGATTCTGAAGGTAGCGGCCCTTTTCCCATCCTTCGATCAACCCCTTGGGAACACCGTAGATCAACTCGCCCAGCTGCGCCGGCGTTAGGCCGAGCCGGTC
>DATKDD010000094.1:0-16688 GCA_035512875.1 Gemmatimonadaceae bacterium
ACCGCGAGAACGCCAGGTCGAACAACGCGGCCGCCGGGCCGAACCGCTCCAGAATCCGCGCGCCAAAGATTCGGCGCGGCTCGTACAACGCCAGCACGGCGGCCAGCGCTCCATCGGCGGTCAGGCCGCGCAGCGCGAGCATGCCGCCATCGGCCGAAGCAGTGAGCCCGAGCAGCCGCGCGTACTGCTCCGAGTCATCGCCGAAGTCGGCGAAGCGGCCGCCGTGCATGATCTCACTGCGGAACCGGGGCGGGATGTGATCGAAGGCCGTGCCGCCGGCCAGCCTGTCCACGCCGCCCGAGGCGTTTGGGACCAGAGCGTCGCGCAGCATCTTCTTGCGCGGATGGTAGCTCAGCAGCGTGACGCGGGCGGAGCGGTCCAGCTCCTCCAGAGCTTCACCCAATGCGACCAGCCCCGCTTCCAGACTGGGTGACGCACTGAGAGCGTGCGCCAGAGACGCGAGCGTGCGAGGCGGCATGCTGTATTGGGACGGACGAGCGGCGGAGGGTTGGTTGGGCAATGTAGAGCGCGCCCGATGCCCGGTCAATCACGACCGCGTCACGTTGCTTGGCTCTCTCGCAGCCGGTAGCTTTCAGTGGTGACCGAGCGCGTGCATCAGCTGGTTCTGCATTACGACGGTGGTGGGTTCTCAGGTTGGCAGCGGCAGCCGAACGTGCGCACGGTTCAGGGCGAGCTGGAGCATGCGCTCCTCCGCTTGTGTGACACGCCGGTTTCGGTGCTCGGCGCTGGGCGCACGGACGCTGGAGTTCACGCGCGGGGGCAGGCAGCCGGGGTGCGACTGGCAGCAAGGTGGCCGCCGGCGGAGCTGCGGCGAGCATTGAACGCCGTTCTGCCCCCGGACATCTGGGTGGCCGCCGTGCACGAGATGCGGGAACGTTTTCATGCGCGGTACGACGCGGTCGCGCGCCGCTACACCTACTACGTCGGCACGGATGACGAGAGCCGGTCGCCATTCCGGCAGCGGTATGAATGGCCGCTCGGCCGGGATCTCGACGAGGCAGCGCTCGAGCAGGCGGCGTCGGCTGTAGTCGGCGAGCACTTCTTCCGGGCTTTTGCCGTGCGCGGCACGGCTCCGCCGGAGGATGAGCATCGGTGCAGGGTGGAGCGTGCGGAGTGGCGCCGACGGCACGGTGGATTCTCGTTCGAGATCGAGGCGAACCGCTTTCTGCACCACATGGTGCGATTCTTGGTCGGCACCATGGTAGATGTGGCACGCGGAAAACGTCCAGTGGAGGACGTCCCTCGGCTGCTGGAGGCGGAGGACAACTCCGATACGTCGCCGCCAGCACCGGCTCACGCCCTCTTTCTCGATGCGGTGATCTATCCATGCGAATGCTATCTCACATCGCCAGAATGACCCGCGTGGCGGCAGTGCTGCTGCTCGGTGCCTGTGTTGGTGGGGAGAGCCCGCCTGATGCGGATTCGGGGTCACCGTTCTCCGTGGCTGAGGCGCGAGCGTCTCAGCAGACCTCGGCGCCCGCGGATCCGCGCCGGCGCACGCTTGTGACGGAAGCGGTCGCGCGTGTGGCGCCATCGGTGGTCACCGTTCAGACACAGATGGTAGCGCGCGCGCCGGTCGATCCGTACGCGTGGTTTTTCGGCGGGCCGTCCGGCGGTTCGCCGCGCGTCACGCCGGGGTTGGGCTCAGGCTTCATCGTTCGCGCCGATGGGATCGTCGTCACCAACGCGCACGTGATCGAAGGCGCGTCCAGCATCTCCGTCGCGATGTCCGACGGGACGACGCTGCCTGCCGAGCTGCTGGGGGCCGACGAACCTAACGACATCGCCGTTCTCAAGATCCAGCGGAATGGCCTGCCGGTGGCTGCGCTCGGCAATTCCGGAAACCTGCTGATCGGAGAGCCGGCGATCGCGATCGGGAATCCGTTCGGCTTCGTCCTGGGTAATCCGGAGCCCAGCGTGACGACTGGAGTGGTGAGCGGTACGGGGCGCAACCTGATCGCCCGCACACAGGAGGGGCAGCTATACCTGGACATGATCCAGACCGACGCGGCGATCAATCCCGGCAACTCGGGCGGTCCGCTGGTGAACGTGCTCGGTGAAGTCATCGGAATGAACAGTTCGATTTTCTCGCCGAGCGGAGGATCGGTGGGAATCGCTTTTGCGATTCCGATCGACCGGGTAATCCGCGTCACCGATGACCTGATCGCACACGGCGTGATCCGGCGGCCGTGGACCGGAGTCAAGATCGAGCAGCCGACAGGCGTGTCGCCGCGTGAGGCGCTTTCAGCGGGCGTGATCGTGTCGTCGATAGTTCCGGGCTCGCCGGCGGCGGACGCCGGCATCCGCCCGGGCGACGCGATCATCCGCGCCGGCACACGAGCACTTCGGAGCACCTACGACTGGCAGGCGGTGCTCCTCGATCTGAGAGTAGGCGAGGAGCTGCCGCTCGCGCTTCGGCGCAACGGGCGTGAAGTCGACGTTGCCTTACGCGTCGCGGATCTGCCTGAAGTGAGCGCACCGCGGGTCGCCGTGCTGCAGGAGCTCGAACTGGTCACGCTCACGCCGGCGATTCGCGCCGAGCGCGGGCTGACGACGGATGCCGGGGCGCTCGTCGTCCGCGCGAGCGATCGGATTGCCAGCGAGATCGGAATCAGACCCGGCGACGTGATTCTTCAGGTGAACCGCGTCAGGGTCGAGCGGGCGGAAGATGTCAGGCGGGTGCTCGATGCCTCCGCCGGCCGTGGCATCATTCGCGTGTACTTCGAACGCGGCCGGCGTATTTTCATGACCGATTTCATTCTGAGATGACCAATCCGGAGGCTCGCTGGACGTCGCCGCTGGCGGAGCGTTATGCGTCGCGCGACATGCTCGAACTGTGGTCGCCCGCAACACGCTACGGCCTTTGGCGACGCTTGTGGCTGGCGCTTGCCGAAGGCGAGCGCGCGCTGGGCGCGCGGGTTGCCATTCCGGATGATGCCATCGAGCAGATGCGGGATCATCTCGATGACATCGACTTCGTCGCCGTCGCCGAGTACGAAAAGCGGTTTCGACACGATGTAATGGCGCATGTGCATGCGTTCGGAGATGCGGCGCCGGCGGCGCGGCCGTTCATTCACCTGGGTGCCACCAGCGCGTACGTCACCGACAACGCCGACCTGGTCCTGATGAGGCGCGGGCTTGGACTGCTGCGTCGCACCATGGTCGAGTGTCTCCGGACGCTCGCCGCGTTCGCGGCGCGGTGGCGCGACGAGCCGGCGCTTGCCTATACCCACTTGCAGCCGGCGCAACTCACCACGGTCGGCAAGCGCGCTACGCTGTGGATGCAGGACCTGGTACTCGATCTCGCCGATCTCGATCACCGGGTTGCGACGATGCCCCTGCGCGGGGTGAAGGGCACGACGGGGACACAGGCGAGCTTCCTCGAGCTGTTCGGTGGTGATCATGAGAAGGTCAGGCAGCTCGACGCGGCGGTGACGCGGGCGATGGAGTTCGCGCACACCCTGGCCGTCACCGGTCAGACCTATACGCGCAAGCTCGATTCGCACGTGTTGGGAGTGTTGTCAGGCATCGCCGCGAGCGCGGCGAAGTTTGCGGGTGACATTCGCCTGCTGCAGTCGTTCGGCGAGCTCGAGGAGCCGTTCGAGAAGGAACAGATCGGCTCGTCGGCGATGGCGTACAAGCGCAACCCGATGCGCGCCGAGCGGATCTCGGGGCTCGCCCGATTCGTCATTTCGCTCGAAGAGAACGCCGGCCATACGCACAGCGTTCAGTACTTCGAGCGAACGCTCGACGACAGCGCCAACCGGAGACTGGTAATCCCGCAAGCGTTTCTCGCTACCGACGCCATTCTGCTGCTGGTCGCGAACATCACGCGTGGCATGGAGGTACATCCCGCGCGCATCCGGCGGCGAGTGAGCGACGAACTGCCGTTCATGGCGACGGAAAAGCTTCTCGTACGGGCGGTGGAGGCTGGCGGAGATCGTCAGGCAGTGCACGAGGTGATCCGCCGCCACAGCATGGCGGCGGCACGGGCGGTCAAGGACGACGGCGCTTCGAACGACCTGCTCGCCAGACTGGGGAGCGACTCGGATTTTCCGCTCCGCGCCGACGCGCTGCGGCAGCTGACGGACCCGATGCTGTTCGTGGGACGAGCTCCGCAACAGGTGGACGAATTCCTCGAGGGTGTCGTCGAACCGCTGCTTGCCGGCAGTGAGCCGGCCGGCGCGGTGCTGGAGGCGCCACGCATATGACGCCGATGGCCGTGAGCGACCTGCCGCTGGAGCGCGTAGCACGCGGCAAGGTGCGCGACGTGTATGCGGTCGACGCCGAGCGGTTGCTGCTGGTAGCCACCGATCGGGTGAGCGCTTTCGACGTGGTTATGCGGGAGACCATTCCGCACAAGGGCGCGGTGCTCACGCAGATCACTTCGTGGTGGCTTGACCGGGTTGGCGACCTTGTAGCGCACCATCTGATATCCGCGGACGCGGAAACGATCATCGATGCCGTACCGGCGCTCCGCGGCCATCGCGAGTCCATCGCTGGCCGCGCGATGCTCTGCCGGCGCACCAGCGTCTTTCCCGTTGAGTGCGTGGTGCGCGGCTATCTGGCTGGTTCGGCGTGGAAGGAGTATCGCATGCTAGGGACGCTGGCGGGCGAGCCACTGCCCGACGGGTTGCTGGAGAGCGATCGTCTGGAGCCGCCGGTCTTCAGTCCGGCCACCAAGGCGGAGAGCGGCCACGACGAGAACATCACGATCGCGCGGATGCGAGAGGCTGTCGGGGATGATGTGGCGGCCGCGCTCGAGCGTAACGCCCGGGCGATCTACGAGCTGGGGCGCGCGACCGCCGAACCGCGAGGCATCATCGTCGCCGATACCAAGTTCGAGTTCGGTCGCGCGAGCGACGGTACCATTCTGCTCATCGACGAAGTGCTTACGCCCGACAGCTCGCGCTTCTGGCCGCGGGAGGAGTATCGCCCGGGGCGGGCGCAGCCCAGCTTCGACAAGCAGCCGCTGCGCGACTATCTGGAAGGCGAGCGGCTGGCCGGCCGGTGGACCGGCGACTACCCGCCTCCGCCCCTGCCTGACGCGGTGGTGCATGCGACGAGCGATCGCTATCTCGATGCTTTTCGGCGCATCACCGGAGCTGACCTCTCTACCGGAGCCAATTGGTGAGTTTTGCCAAGGAAGGATACGTTTTCATCGGGATTGCCGTGGTCATCGCGGCGGCGGCGTACGCTGCGGCGATCGCGCGGCGGTCGTTCGGGCTGTGGCTCGCGGCGTTCGTACTCACGCTTCTCGCGCTCTGGGTTGCCTACTTCTTTCGTGACCCCGAGCGCCTGGGCGATCGCGGCGACGGTATCGTCGTGTCGCCCGCCGACGGCAAGGTCATAATGATCACCGAGGTCGAGGAGCCGGCATTCCTGCGCGGCCCCGCCCTGCGCATCTCGGTATTCATGAACGTGTTCGATGTGCACGTGAACAGGTATCCGGTGAATGGACGGGTCGCCTACGTCAATTACAACGAAGGGAAGTTCATCAATGCAGCGCGGGACAAGGCGAGCCTGGAAAACGAGCAAATGTCGGTGGGCATAGAGTCCGGTCCGCACAGGGTGCTCACCCGTCAGATCGCGGGGCTGATCGCGCGGCGCATAGTGACCTACTCTCGGATGGGTGACTCCGCCGTACAGGGCGACCGGATGGGCATCATCCGCTTCGGATCCCGGGTCGATGTATTCCTGCCGGCCGGATCGACGCCGCTGGTCGAGGTCGGGGACCGTGCGTCGGCAGGCGTCACGGTGCTGGCGGAGCTTCCGCAGTGATGCGCCCGGTGCTCCCCCGCCCCGCCATGCGCCGGGCGGTGGTTCTTCTGCCTAACGGTTTTACGCTCGGCAACCTGCTTTTCGGTGTCTGGGCGATCGTGCTCGCCTCGCGGGGCGACTACAGCCAGGCGTCGTGGATGGTGGTGTTCGGCGGAATAATGGACGCACTCGACGGCCGCGTCGCGCGAATGACCAAGACCGGCAGCGCATTCGGTGTCGAGCTCGACTCCCTGGTCGATGCGATCACCTTCGGTGTGGCACCGGCGTTCATCATCTACTTCGCAGTTCTCAATCAGGAAGGATCCGCCTGGCTCTACTCGTTCTTCTTCATCGCCGCGGCCGTCATGCGGCTCGCTCGTTTCAACGTGGAACAGGGCGGGCGGGCGAAGACCTCCTTTCACGGGCTTCCCAGCCCGGCGGCGGGAATCACTCTCGCCTCGTACGTCTGGTTCAGCCAGTCGCCACTCTACGACATGGTGGCGATTCCCGGCGTGCCCTGGCACGAGGCGATGCGGTGGGTGATGCTGCTGCTCGCGTTTCTCATGATCAGCCACGTGCTCTACCCGGCCATAACGAACATCGGCGTCAGGTCGGCATCGCAGATCACACAGCTGCTGGTCGTGCTTACCGGAATGTCGATCCTGATCTTCCGCGTCGAGGAGTACCTCTTCCCCGCTCTCGCGCTGTACGTCGTATATGGACTCGCCCGCACTGTGTTGCTCGGAGTCGTCGATCGACTGCCGACTGGCGATCCGCTGTATGATCCCGACGACGACGAGGACGAGGACGAGTCGCTCGCCCGGCCCGTTTCCGTTGGAGAGGTGCCGGGCACCTGGCGGCATCGCAGGCGCCGGCGCGGGCGCCGGGAGCATCCGCAAACCGACAATTCACCCGATTCCCTCGAATGAACCACTTTCGCGTAGCTGTTCGAATACTGCCTCGCCGCGGGCTCCTCGATCCGCAGGGTACCGCGATCACGCACGCGCTTCAGTCGTTAGGCTACGACGGGCTGGCCGGCGCGCGGATGGGCAAGCACATCGAGCTCGATCTGGCCGCCACCGATGAAGCGGCAGCCGAAGAGGTCGCGCGCGAGATGTGCGAACGCCTGCTCGCGAACCCCGTGACCGAGGACTACGCCATTGCCGGAGTGCACGGGCTATGAAGTTCGGAATCATCACCTTTCCCGGCTCCAACTGCGACTTCGATGCGTATCACGCCGTAGTCGATGCACTCGGTGAGTCCGCGGTCTACCTCTGGCACAAGGATCACGATCTGCAGGGGGCCGACGTCATCGTGCTGCCAGGTGGGTTCAGCTACGGCGACTACCTTCGCGCCGGGGCCATCGCCCGCTTTTCGCCGATCATGCGCGAAGTTGCATCGTTCGCGCGCCGCGGCGGACCGGTGCTCGGCATTTGCAACGGCTTTCAGATCGCTTGCGAGGCGGGGCTGCTTCCCGGCGCCCTGATGCGGAATGCGGGGCTCAAGTTCGTCTCCGACGTGGTGCACGTGCGTGTCGAGAACACCGACACCTTGTTCACCAATCAGCTGGCTGGTGGCGACGTACTGCGCATCCCGATCGCGCACGGCGAGGGACGATTCGTCGCCGACGAGGAGACGCTCGAACGCCTGGAAGCCGATGGGCACGTGGTGTTCCGGTACGTATCGCCCGGTGGCGAGCGCGACCCCGGCGCCAATCCCAACGGGTCGATGAACGATATTGCCGGCATCGTGTCTGCGGCCGGTAACGTGCTTGGCATGATGCCGCACCCCGAGCGTGCATCCGATCCGTTGCTCGGCTCGGATGATGGGTTGGCTATATTTCAATCTGTGCTCGAGCGCGTCTCCGCCTAGGCCCTCCCTCTGATCACCCGCAGCTACATCGTGAGGCAGCGATGAAAGAAGAAAAGCCCAGTCGCAACGAAGATGAGTACTTCGTCAAGATGGACGCCGAACTGCTCAAGGCCCAGCGCGCCAAGCTCGATGCCGACCGGCTCAAGCAGGAGCGCGAAATTCATTTGATGAAATGCCCAAAGTGCGGCGCCGACCTGGCCGAGCGCGACATGCACGGAATCAAGATCGACCAGTGCACCGAGTGCAGCGGTGTGTGGCTCGATAAAGGCGAGATGGAACTGCTCACGCAATCCGAACAGAGCGGATTCAGCCGGGTCGTGCGGGACCTGCTGGGCGTGCGGTTCCGGTGAGTGTGTCCCCGCGCCCCGGCGACCCGGTGATTACGCCGGCGCTCATCGCCGAGCACGGACTCACGCCTGACGAGTATCAGCGACTGATCGCCCTCCTCGGACGGGGGCCGACGTTCACCGAGCTCGGCATCGTCAGCGCACTCTGGAACGAACACTGCTCGTACAAACACTCCAAGCTCGTCCTGCGCACTCTGCCGTCGCGGGGTCCGCACGTGTTGCAGGGCCCAGGCGAGAACGCCGGCGTCATATCCATCGGGGGCGGCCTTGCGATCGCGTTCAAGATCGAGTCGCATAACCACCCGTCCGCGGTGGAGCCCTACCAGGGTGCCGCCACTGGCGTCGGCGGTATTCTGCGCGATGTCTTCACCATGGGCGCGCGGCCGATCGCCATGCTCAACTCGCTGCGCTTCGGTTCGCTCGACAAGCCCCGCGTGCGTTATCTGTTCGGCGGGGTGGTAAGAGGGATCGGCGACTATGGAAACTGCGTCGGTATTCCCACAGTCGCAGGCGACGTCGTGTTCGATCCCTCGTACGAAGGGAATCCCCTCGTCAACGCGATGTGCGTAGGCTTGCTGCGTGAGGACGAGCTCATTCGCGCCAAGGCGGAGGGCGTGGGCAACCCGATCCTCGCCGTTGGTGCGCGCACCGGGCGCGACGGAATTCACGGTGCCTCGTTTGCCTCCGAAGATCTCACCGAGGCGAGCGAGAGCAAGCGACCGCGCGTTCAGGTCGGCGACCCATTCACGGAGAAGCTGCTGCTCGAAGCGAGCCTGGAGCTCATCAGGAGCGGCCACATCGTCGCGATTCAGGACATGGGCGCCGCGGGGCTCACCTCATCCTCGGCCGAGATGGCGGCGCGCGGCGATGTGGGTGTCGTCATAGACACCGCCAAGGTGCCGGTGCGCGAAGAGGGGATGACGCCATACGAGATTCTGCTCAGCGAGTCGCAGGAGCGGATGCTCGTCGTCGCCAAGCGCGGACACGAAGACGCGGTGCGGGAGATACTCGAGCGTTGGGACCTGAACGCGGCTGTGATCGGCGAAGTCATTGCCGAGCCGGTCTATCGCGTGATGGAGGGCGACAGGATCGTCGCCGAATTCCCCGGTTCCCGGCTCGTCACCGACTGCCCGCTGTACGATCCGCCGTATCGCGAATCACCGGCGATCGCTCTCTTGCGTGAACTGGATGTGCATGCAGTGCCTGAACTGGCTGCCGAAGCGGATCCGGCATGGACCCTCGAGCGATTGCTCGCCTCACCGACGATCGCCAGCAAGGCCTGGGTCCACCGGCAGTACGACAGCACCGTGCGCACGAGCACGGTGGTTGGCCCGGGCCGCGGCGAAGCGGCGGTCATTCGGATTCGGGGTACCGATCGCGCCATCGCGGTCAAAACGGATTGCAATGGTCGTTACGTGTACCTGGAGCCGCGCACCGGCGGCCGCATCGCCGTGGCCGAGGCGGCGCGCAACGTTGCCTGCACCGGTGCTCGGCCAATGGCCATCACCAACTGCCTGAACTTCGGCAATCCGACGCGTCCGGAAGTCTTCTACCAGTTCCGTGAAGCGGTCGGCGGCATGGGTGAGGCCTGCGAGGCGCTCGGTACGCCGGTCACCGGTGGCAACGTATCGTTTTATAACGAGAATCCTGATGGGGCCGTCTATCCGACTCCGGTGGTTGGCATGGTCGGCATGGTCGACTCGCTGGCCCACGTCACGCGCAACACCTTTCGCCAGGACGGTGATGCCATCGTTCTGCTGGGTGACCCGACCGATGAGCTGGGAGGCAGCGAGTACCTTGCACACATCCATGGCGTGGTCGCCGGCGCGCCGCCACGGTGCGATCTCGTGCGGGAGCGCGCAGTGATCGAAGCGCTGCTCGAGGCCATTCGTGCGGGTGAGGTGCGTTCAGCCCATGACTGCAGCGAAGGTGGTCTGGCGGTGGCCATCGCCGAGAGCGCGATCGGTGAGCGCGCGCGCATGGTGGGTGCCGACATCGATCTGTCGGCGTTCGCCGCCCTCCCCATTCGCGCGCTGTTGTTCGGCGAGGCGCAGGGGCGCATCGTCGTCAGCACCCCGGCACCGGCCCGCGTGCTCGCCACCGCCGAGCGACATGGCATCCCCGCGGCGCGAATCGGGACGGTGCGCAAGGACAGTGATCGTCTGCGCTTCACGATAGGCGACCGCACGTTCATCGCATCGCTCCGGCGGCTCGGCGAGGCGTTCCACAACACCATTCCGGCAATCATGGGTGCGTCGCCCGCGGAAGTCGCGGTGCTCGAGCATCATCCCTCGGTGGCGACGGTCTAGGCGGAGTCATGTGCGGAATCTTCGGTATTCGAGGGCACGGTGAGGCGGCGGGCATCGTGCAACTCGGACTGTATTCGCTGCAGCATCGTGGGCAGGAATCGGCGGGGATAGTGGCGGTCGATGGCAACGGAACCGCGCAGGCCCGCCGCACCATGGGACTGGTCGGAGAGGGGTTCTCCGACGAAGACATGGCGGCGCTCCGGGGAGCCGTCGCTATTGGCCACACCCGGTACAGCACGGCCGGTAGCTCGTCGATCGACAACGCCCAGCCGGTACTCGCCCGATCGCGCGGCGGCCACATCTCGCTCGCGCATAACGGCAACCTGACGAATGCCACCGAACTGCGAAACGGCCTCGAGGAGCAGGGGGCGATTTTCGCATCGACGATGGATTCCGAGGTGCTCGTCCATCGCATTGCCCGGTCCAACGCCGCGACGCCGGCTGAGCGGCTCGCCGAAGCGCTCGACGGGATCGAAGGAGCGTACTGTCTGCTCATTCTGCTCGGCGACACGATGCTCGTCGCTCGGGATCCGCGTGGGTGGCGCCCGCTGGTGCTGGGCCGCCTCGGTGATGCCTATGTAGCCGCGTCGGAGTCCTGTGCGCTGGACATCGTCGGCGCCACGCACCTGCGCGATGTGGAGCCAGGAGAGATCGTCACAATCGACGACGACGGCCTGCGATCGATGCGCCTGCCGATCGAGCGGGAGCTGCGCAAGTGCGTGTTCGAGTACGTCTACTTTGCGCGTCCCGACTCGAGCATCTGGGGGGGGTCGGTGGATCGGGCGCGGCGGGCGCTCGGCCGGCAGCTGGCGATCGAACAGCCTGCGCCTGACGCCGAGCTGGTGTTCAGCGTACCCGATTCCGCGAACTCGGCCGCGCTGGGCTACGCCGAGGAGTCGGGACTGCCGCTCGAGCTGGCGCTCATCCGCAACCATTACGTTGGGCGCACCTTCATCCATCCCACCCAGACTGCCCGGGATGCGAAGGTGCGGGTGAAGTACAATGCCGTGAAAGAGGTGCTGCAGGGCAAGAGCGTCGTAATGATCGATGACTCGATCGTGCGCGGCACCACCACGCGGGGTCTGGTCACGATGGTTCGAGCGGCCGGTGCGCGAAAGGTACACATGCGGGTCAGCTCGGCCCCGATTACCGGACCATGCTACTACGGGATCGACACTCCCTCCCGTGAAGACCTGATCGCCGCCAATCTCTCGAACGAGGAGATCGGTCATCACATCGGCGTCGACTCGCTCGGCTACCTGTCGCTCGACGGAATGCTCGCGGCGGTGCCGCATGGACCGACTGGTTTTTGTCATGCGTGCTTCAGCGGCGACTACCCAACACCACCACCTAGCGATCCCAACAAGCTGCGCTTCGGCTGTGGCTGCTGACGAGAACCGCGCATGACACAACTGGTCTACTTCTTCGGCAACGGCAAGGCCGAAGGCAGGCGGGAGATGAAAGTCCTGCTCGGCGGCAAGGGCGCCAATCTCGCCGAGATGACCAATCTGGGCGTGCCGGTACCTCCCGGCTTCACCATTGCGGCCTCGGTGTGCGTGGACTTCCTCCACAGCGGCACCTACCCGGCTGACCTGCCTGACGAAGTAGATCGCAACATCGAACGGCTCGAAGCCGCCGCCGGTCG
Organism: Gemmatimonadaceae bacterium; assembly: GCA_035512875.1. Lineage (GTDB taxonomy): Bacteria > Gemmatimonadota > Gemmatimonadetes > Gemmatimonadales > Gemmatimonadaceae > JALZIF01. The sequence goes on from DATKDD010000094.1 coordinate 11,955, forward strand.
CCGGTTTGGAGACCCCGAGCACCCGCTGCTGGTGTCCGTGCGCTCAGGCGCGGCCGTATCGATGCCCGGGATGATGGAAACAATCCTGAACCTCGGCTTGAACGATCGCACCGTGCAGGCGCTCGCCGCACAGAGCGGCAACGGCCGCTTCGCCTACGACTCGTATCGCCGGTTTCTCCAGATGTACGGAGACGTGGTGCTCGGCGTGTCGGGGCAGGAATTCGAGCATCTGCTCAAGGCCAAGCGGATGACCGCGGGCGCGGAGAGCGACGCCGATCTCGATGAGGGTGTGCTTCGCAACCTGGTCGAGGAGTACAAGGCGCTGGTTCGCAACCGCACCGGCGGCGAGTTCCCGCTCGATCCGAAGGTGCAGCTGTGGGGTGCCATCGAGGCGGTGTGGAAATCGTGGACGCTCAAGAAGGCGGTCGACTATCGGCGGGTGAACAGCATCCCGGAAGATCTGGGCACGGCGGTGAACATCGTCGCCATGGTATTCGGCAACATGGGGAACGATTCCGGCACCGGGGTGGCGTTCACTCGAAATCCCTCGACAGGCGAACGCCGCTTCTACGGCGAGTTTCTTCTGAACGCCCAGGGCGAAGACGTGGTTGCGGGCATCCGCGACCCGCTGCGGATCGAGGAGATGGCTACCCAGCTGCCGGGCGCCTATCAGGAGCTGGTCGCTACGCAGGAACGCCTCGAAGCGCACTATCGCGAAATGCAGGACATCGAGTTCACCGTGGAGCGGGGCAAATTGTACCTGCTTCAGACGCGTACCGGCAAGCGCACGGCGGCGGCCGCCGCGCGAATCGCGGAAGAGATGGTGGAGGAGCAGCTCATTCCGCGCGAGGAAGCGGTTCGCCGAGTGACGCCGGAGCAACTCGACCAATTGCTGCATCCGATGATCGACCCGAGCGCGCGCGCCGAGCCGATTTGCACCGGTTTGCCGGCCAGCCCGGGTGCGGCGAGTGGCCAGGCGGTGTTCGATCCTGACGAGGCCGAGCGGCGTGCGGCGGCCGGCGATCGGGTCATTCTCGTCAGGGAAGAGACCACGCCCGAGGATTTCCACGGAATCGTTGCCGCGCGCGCCGTACTCACCGCGCGGGGTGGAATGACGAGCCACGCCGCCGTGGTGGCGCGCGGTATGGGCAAGTGCGCGATCGTCGGCGCGCGTGAAATGGAGGTCGAAGTCGATCATCGCCGGTTCACCGTGAATGGTACGCGGGTGGAAGAAGGCGAGTGGATCACCCTCGATGGCGCCAGCGGTCGCGTGTTCAGCGGAGACCTGCCGACGATCCCGAGCGAAGTAGTTCGCGTGCTTGGCGGGAGCATGAGGGCCGACGAGTCGCGCGTATACCGCTCTTTCCACACCGTGCTGGAGTGGGCGGACGAACTACGCCGTCTGCGCGTACGCGCCAATGCCGATACGCCGGCCGATGCGCGGGTGGCGCGAGCGTTCGGCGCCGAGGGAATCGGCCTGTGCCGCACTGAGCACATGTTCTTCGAAGGCGATCGCATCAACGCCATGCGCGAGATGATCGTCGCGCGTGATGAGGCCGGACGGCGTCGCGCGTTGGCCAAGCTGCTGCCCATGCAGCGCACCGATTTCGAGGGAATCTTCGAGGCGATGCACGGCTGTCCGGTCACCATCCGGCTGCTCGACCCGCCCCTGCACGAGTTCCTTCCGCACGGCGGCGAGGAAAGCAAGCTTCTCGCGCGGACGTTAGGGCTGTCGCGGTCGGAGCTGTCACGTCTGGTGGAATCGTTGCGGGAGTCCAATCCCATGCTCGGCCATCGGGGATGCCGCCTCGGCATCACCTATCCTGAGATCACGGAGATGCAGGGGCGAGCGGTTTTCGAGGCCGCTGTGCGCGCCAAGCGCCGTGGCGTCGACGTACATCCGGAGCTCATGGTTCCTCTGGTGAGCGCCGTTCAGGAATTCTCCCATCAGCGTGCCATTCTGCGGGACGTGGCAGACCAGGTGCTCGGCGCGATGGGCGAGGAGGTGGACTACACGATCGGCACGATGATCGAGCTTCCGCGCGCTGCGCTTACGGCGGATGAGATCGCCACCGAAGCGGATTTCTTCTCTTTCGGCACCAACGATCTCACGCAGACGACGTTAGGCCTGAGCCGGGATGATGCCGGGAGGTTCCTGCCGAGCTACGTGGAGCGTGGCATCTATCCGGCCGATCCCTTTCAGGTGCTCGACCAGGCGGGCGTCGGCAAGCTGGTGCGGATGGCGGTGGCGGACGGCCGCGCCGTGAGACCGGGGCTCAAGGTGGGCATCTGCGGCGAGCATGGCGGAGAGCCTAAATCGATTCGGTTCTGCCACGAGCTCGGCCTGGATTACGTGTCCTGTTCGCCGTATCGGGTGCCGGTCGCCCGGCTGGCGGCGGCCCAGGCAGCGCTGGAGAGCCGTTAGGTCGCGTTGCTCGCTTCGATGGCGGCGCCGACCGCCAACTCGTGCACGTAGTACATCCGGCCGATCCCCTCGCGGCGAAGTACCGGCAGCGACACGTTGTAAACCGGTACGCCACCGGGCGTCGCGCCGCGAAAGGCGCCCGAGTGCGCATGCCCGTGAAACACCAGCGAAGCGCCGAACCGGTCCAGCGGCTCGGCCAATCGGTCGGTGCCCAGGAACGGATGAATGATCTCCGGCTCCCCGACGATCGTGTCCGCCACCGGAGCGTAGTGCAGGACGACGACACGCACCGGCGCCGCGAGTCGTCGCATGGCTAGCTCCAGCTTCTGCACCTCGTGCAGCGCCGCGCCAACGAACTCCTTGGTCTCGGGCTCGCCGAACGAGGTGAGCGCCGCCCGCCCGAATCCGCCCATGAATCCCTTTACTCCGGCAAACCCCACTTGATCGTTGAGTGCGAACACGTCGCCGTTGAGCAGGTGAATGCCCCGGCCGCGCAGCGTCGCGATCACGTCGCTGACGTTGTCCGCCTCGTAGTCGTGGTTTCCGAGCACGGCCACGATCGGAATCTTGATGTCGGTGAGCTCGTTCACGCATACGCGAATCTCCTGCGGGCGCCCCCGCCGCGTCAGGTCGCCGGTCAGTACGAGCACATCGGCGTCGTCGTTCACGGTGGCGAACAACTCGCGGAACGCCCCGGCGTCTTCCTCTCCACAGTGAAAGTCGCCTACAGCCGCGATGCGGACAATGTCTCCGTTAGTCGGCACGCTCACCAAATCGCTCCGTCACTTTCGGACTACGGTCGTCCCACACATCGCTGGCGACCACCTCTCGAATCACCGGCGTGCGCTCCACCGCGCGCACGCGCTCCTCGCGCAGGTCACGATAACGCCACTCGTTCACATCGATGGCGAAGCTGAATTCGGAAATCATCGTACCGCGCGTCACCGGCTCATCGGTACGGGAGCGCTGCTGGTCGATCTGCGCGCGCGCCAGCAGATCTTCCATCACCCACCGCGGCACGGCGCCTGACGATTCGGGATAGATGTAGCCGAACGTCACCAGCTGGGCGAGCAGCAGTGGCCAATGCTCGCCCGTCTTTGCGAGGAGCCGTTTCCAGTCGAGCGATGCGCCGACCGTCAACAACAGGTGTGCGATGTCGGCCATATCGTGGCGGTGCCGTTCGCTGATGAACAGCCGGTGCCAGAGCAGCTCTTCGGGGGGCGCGATGCGGACCGGCGTCGCCGCCAGAATCGCCGGACGACTGTAGCGGTACCAGTCCTGATCGATCAATGCCAAGCCGTTCCCCATCCCGAAGATGACATCCACGAAGTGCTCGCCATCGTATGCCTTGGCAAGCCAATGGCCTTGCGTCAGGCAGGCGCGGAAGCCGGCCTGGCGAAGGGTCCGCATGGCGTCGATCATGTGAATCGGCTCGACGAACACGTCCAGATCCTTGCTCTGCCGATAGATCCCCGTGTGCTCGAACACGGCATACATGCCGGCGACCACGTACGGAACGCCCGCCGAATTCAGCGCGCGCAACGCCCGCTTGTAGACCTCCCGCTCCGGCTCGGGAATCCAGAAGTCGCCGTGGGTGAGCGACGTACGCTCCTCGATCGTCAGTTCCCTCATTCCCCGATCGGGTAGCTCACCCTGGTTTTCGACCGTGCTCCGGTTCTCGATCGTCGCCATGGGCGGAGGTTGCGCAATCCCCGGGCCGTTCCAAATCACTCCGCCGCCGTGACGCCGGTCACACGCAGAAACATCTGCGCGAACTCCGCGGCGTTGGTCGTTCCGTAGTTGGCGTAACAGTTGTTCATGATCACGTGCGTCTCTTCTGCCCGGCTGGCAAGGTCCGCGATGCGTGGCGCCCACTCCGCCAGCTCGTTCTCGTCGTACAGATAGCGAAATCGCTCGAGCACACCCACCTCCGGGCGCTCCCAGGTTTCGGTACGCCGGCCGTGAAAGCGCACAACCGCCAGCCTCGGTGAAGCGATTGCAAGGATCGGTGGCACGCTGCTCTTGAGTCCCTGCGGCTGGTCGACGACCACGTAGGACAGGTCGTGACTCGACAACCACCGCACGAATCGCGCGGCACGATCGTCACTCGCCAGCCAGCGCCCGTTTCGTATCTCGACCGCGATCGGGAGCGGCGCCAGGCGTTCTCGCGCCTCGACGATCGCCTCGCTGTTCGCGCGGTTCGGCATGAACCAGCGAGGATACTGCACGAGCACCGCGCCTAACTTGCCCGTTGCGCGCAACGGCTCCATCGCCTCGCGAAAAAGGCGCCACACCTCGTCCGCAAGCTC